>NZ_JAGXJL010000017.1:0-225561 GCF_019091475.1 Streptomyces sp. GbtcB6
CGGTGACATCGAGCAGCAGCGGCAGCAGCGCGTCGCCGTACTTGACGGCCAGGTCGTCCAGGGTGGCGATGTTCCGGACAGTCGCGGCGACCTTGTCGCCACGCTCCAGGGCGGACTCGGCGAACGCGCGGCCGATGCCGCGGGGCGTGCCGGTGGTGAACCAGACCTTGCTCATGTTTTCTCCCTCCGGGTCTGCCGCCACCGTAACCCGAAACTTAGACTCGTCCAAAATGAGACTCGTCCAGGAATCGTGGCGACGGGACGTAGAATGGCGTGAGGGGAGGAACGAAGAACCATGAACCTGCGGGAACGCAAGAAGCTCGCGACCTGGCGCGCCGTCCGGAACGCCGCCATGGAGCTGCTAGCGGAACAGGGCTACGACGCGACGACGGTCGAGCAGATCGCCGCCGCGGCGAACGTGTCACGCGCCACCTTCTTCAACTATTTCGCCAGCAAGGAGGCCGCGGTCCTCGACCCGGACCCCGAGGAGCGACAGGAGTGGCAGGACGCCATGCACGAGCGTCCTGCGGACGAGCCGTTGTGGGATGCGCTGACCGCGATCCTGACGGGTTGGTGTACAGGCCTGCGCGAGCGCATGCCGCTGCAGCGCCGCCTCAAAGCGGAGTCGCCGGCCTTCGCCCAGACCGCCCAGAGCTTCGGCGAGCAGTTCTTCGCCGACCTCAGGGAGTGGGTGTTTTCCCGTACCACCCAGTCCGACCGGTTGACCGCGACCTTGCAGCTGAACGTCGCACTGGCCGCGATCAACACGGCGTACCAGACCTGGCCCGAAGACGAGGCCTTCGACGGCTTTCTGCAGAGGCTCGAACGCTGCCTGCGCCAGGCGCGCCCATCGGTCCAGGACTAGGGCCGCCCCGCGACGCCGGCGTGATCCAAACGACAGGCCCTAGGGCTTGAGGACGATCTTGCCGTGGGTGTGGCGGCGTTCGAGCTCGGTGTAGGCCTCTCGGACCTGCGCCAGCGGGTAGACGTTCGCGATGGGCACCTCAAGGTGTCCGTCGGCGATCAGGCCGGCCAGTTCGGCGAGCACCTTGGCACCCGGCCCGGCCGCGCTCCCCCCGTCGGTTTTCACCCCGTACTTCGCCGCGGCCGCGAAATCAGCGATGGTGTCGATCCGCTCGGCCGCGACACCCAGGGCGAGGGCCAACTCGACGTACCCCTGGCCGAAGGTGTCGATGAAGGCGTCGACGCCGCTCGGCGCGGCGGCCCTGATCCGGTCCGCGACTCCGTCACCGTATGCGACCGGGATCACGCCGTGGCTCTTCAGCCACTCGTGGTTGCCTTCACCGGCCAGGCCGATGACCGTGGCCCCGGTCCGGCGCGCGATCTGAACGGCCAGCGAGCCGACACCCCCGGCGGCTCCGGAGATGACGACGGTCTCGCCCTCCTCGGGCTGGACGGCGTGCACCGCCCCCCACGCGGTCACGCCGACGACGTACAGGCTGCCGGCCACCTCCCACGAGACCTTCTCCGGCTTGCGCGTGAGGTCGCCGGCCTCGACCAGGACCAGCTCGGCCTGGGAGGCCCGCTTGTCGCTGAACCCGATCACCTCGTCGCCGGGCGAGAATCCGCCGACCCCGGCGCCGACCTCCTCGATGACCCCGGCGAGGTCGCTGCCCTGCCCGGACGGGAACGTCGACGGGAATATCTGCGCCACCGCCCCGGTGCGGATGGCCGCCTCGCTGGGGTTGATTCCGGCCGCCTTCACCCGCACGAGGACCTGTCCGTCCGCGGGCACCGGGCGTTCCACGTCGTCGACCCGCAACACGTCGATTCCGCCGAACTGGTCGTACCTGACCGCCTTTGGCATGATCTCTGCATCTCCATTCGACTGGAACCCGCCTGGCAGCACCCCAGGCGGTCCCGCCCTGTCAAGGCTCGACGACGCCTCCGAGCACGTTGACCCGGTGCAGCTCTCGGTGGATAAGGGCTCGGCTCGGCAAGCGTGACGATCAGGTCCCCGAGGCGCTCTCCTCGTTCGCCGCCCGCCATTCGTTGTCATGTAAACAAACCGGTTTCACCCTAAGAGGCAAAGGGTTACATGTCAACAAACTCGGATGGCCCGGCGACCGGCGCGCGACTTCGGGCCGGCCGAGGCGCGCCCACGACATGGCAGCCGACCGTGGCGTGCAGCGGGCAGGACAGCCGTGGGCGCGCGCCCACGCACGTCAGGGAATCCGATCAGGACCCCGCTCCGGCCACCGGGGGCCCCGGCCGTCGCCGCCGTGCGTTCCGGCCCGGCCCAGCCTCAGATCAACGCACCGCCCGACCGAGATGAAGGGTGTCGTCGCGGAGGGCATTGGGCAGGGCGGCGGATATCTCGCGGAGCCCGGGGCGAGTCCGCCGTCGACGGTCCGGCGGGCGAGGCGGGGTGCGCCGTACCGTCAGCCCGCGCCGGGGTGTTCGGCGTGCCTGGGCAGTGCCGCGCTGTAGTGACTGTCGATCGTCTCGGCGCCGGAGCAGTGCTGCGCGCTGTAGTGGGTGTCGATCGCCTCGGCGATGCCGGTGAGGGCGTCGAGCTGCTCCCCGGAGAGCACATCGGCGAAGCAGTGGCGGATTCCCTCCACCCAAGCCGGCCAGGCCGCCTGGAATGCGACCCGGCCCGCGTCGGTCAGCACGACGTCGTAGCCACGGGCGTCGCCCTCACTCGGTGCGCGCGTGACCGTGCCGCGAGCCTCCATCCGAGAGACCTGGCGCGAGAGGCGGCTGCGCTCCCAGTGCAGCGCGACTGCCATGTCGCGGGCACGCAGCCTGTACTCCGGACTTCTGGACAACCTCAACAGGATCACGAAGTCCGCCTCGGTCAGACCGAAGTCGCGCGCCAACCGCCGGGCGAGCACCTCGTTGACCTCGATGCGCATGCGCTGGAACGCGATCCAGGCCCGGGTCTCCCGCTCGTCCAGTCGCTCCTGATCCATACGGCCGAGCCTACCCGGGGCGCCGACACGTACCGCCGGCCGATTCCGCCCCCACTCCCGCCCGTCCCCCAACACGGCGCTGGAGCGCACGCCGCCGCCAGGGGCGCGTCGCCCTCCTCCCTGAGCGCGAGGACCATCGCGGAGTTCCGAGCGAACGAGGGCAAAGCCGGCGGGGCCTTCGAGGGCGCTCCGATCGTCCTGTTGCACCACCGCGGCCGCAGGAGCGGGCGCGAGTACGCACTACGACCTGGTCGCCGCCGGTGACGGCACTGTCGAACGCGGAACCGAGACATACAGTGCGAATGTCCGCGAATTGCCCGGCGCTGAACGCGACCGCATCTACGCCGAGCAGGCGCGGCGCTACCCGGGCTTTGCCGAGTACGCACGCCAGACCGCGGGAGTCCGCACCATCCCCGACCTCGGTCACGACCTGCACGTGGTCGCCGTACGGGAAGAGCGCCTCCCGTCCCACTGGGGTGCGCGGGGTTGGTCGGGCAGGGCGGCACCGCGAATCGGTCAGTCCCGTTCGCCCGGGGCCGTGCCGGCGGCAAGGTCCTCGGCTCCGGGCGAGAGCCCGATCAGATCGCTGCCCGTCGGTGGATCGTCCGGTCGTGCGGAGTGAGGTCGCTGGTGCGGGCGCGGATGGACTCGGGGTCTTCCAGCTCGGCGCGGTGCACGACGAGTTCGCGGCCCAGCAGCAGGGCATGGCGGGAGGCGGCCACCTGGAGGGGGTCGGGCAGGGTCGTCAGGTCGGTGAGATGGGCGAAGCCGATGACGCGGCGGATGATCTCCGTACCCGCGAAGCCGACCGACTCCGTCCAGACGCGGCCCAGGAACCGCTCCAGATACGCGTCGTCGAAGAAGGTGTCGACGCGCGACGGCCAGAGGCGGCGGAACTCGGCCTCGAACCCCTCCCAGCTCAGGCGCAGTTGCTCGGCGTGATCGCCCTCGGCGCCCAGCGCGTGCGCACGGGCCTCGGAGACGAGGACGTTCGCCCAGTACAGGCCGAGGTCGAAGCCGATCGGGCCGACGAAGGAGAACTCGGGGTCGAAGACCCGGACGACCTCGGCGCCGTCCCGCCGGCCCAGCATGACGCTGCCGGTGTGCAGGTCGCCGTGGAGCAGCGCCTGACCGCTCGTCATGAAGACGTGGCGGAGTTCGGCGACCTCGGTGCGCAGCCGGGTGTCGGCGCGGAACCCGGCGGCCAGGTCGTCGAGCCCGGGGTGCCAGTGGTTGTGCTCGTGCTCGACATACGGCTCCGACAGCACCACATCCTCGGTGATCTTGCAGAGTTCCGGGTTGACCGAGGCGGCGATCAGGGCCTTGCGTTCGGCGGAGGGCATGCCGAAGTCGCTGGTGGCGAACGAGAGCTGCGCGACGAGTTCGCCGATGCGGGCCGAGGTGTACGGGCCGTAGGAGCCGCCCTCGTTGAGGTGCGTGCGCAGGACCTGGAGGTCGGACAGGTCCTCCATGACGAGGGCGTGGTTCTCGGCGTCGTAGCCGTGGATCGCGGGGATCTTGTCCGGGGCGGCCTTGGCGATCTGTTCGTAGGCGCGGGCCTCGGCGTCGGAACGGTCGGGGCTCAGCGGCCACGAGGGGCCGGCGACGCGGACCCAGGGCAGGGCCTGCTTCACGGCGAGGCTGCGGGTACCGGCGCTGTTGGCGGCCAGGAACACGCGGTTGAGATTGCCGTCGGAGACCTCGCGGACGTGGATGTCGTCGAGGTCGTCCCAGTGGCCGCGCTCGCGGAGGTAGCCCGGGATGTCGTCGGTGTCCAGGATGCGGTAGCCCATGGTGTCGGTTTCCTTATGCGGTACGGCGCTTGGACAGGGTGAAGCTGAAGACCAGGGCCAGGATGAGGACGGCGCCCTCGACCACGTCCTGCGTGTAGTACGGCAGGCCCTTGATGGTCAGGCCGGTGGTGATGATGCCGATGAGGACCGCGCCCAGGGCCGTGCCCCAGACGTTCGGGCGGCCCCGGCCCAGCACCGAGGTGCCCACGAGGGCGACGGCTACCGCTTCCAGGAGCTGGGAGGTGCCGGCGCTCACGTCGCCCTGGCCGATGCGGGAGGCCAGGATCAGGCCGCCGACCGAGGCGAGCACGCCGGAGATGACGTAGGCCAGGGCGCGGTAGGCGCCGACGCGGATGCCGGCCAGCCGGGAGGCCTCGGGGTTGGCGCCGATGGCGTACAGGACCCGGCCCCAGCGGGTGCGGGCGAGGAAGACCCAGGCGGCGACGGTCAGCGCGCCGAAGATCAGGACCGAGACGGGGATCCCCAGGACCGTGCCGCGGTCGATGCGCAGGAAGCCCGCGGTGAACTTCCCGGGCGCGGTGCTGCCGTCGGACATCGTCATGCCCGGGGTGATGGACTGGCCGTCGACCAGGATGAGTTTGCCGCCCTGGATCACGAACATGGTGCCGAGGGTGGCCAGCATGTCGGGGATCTTGAGCACGACGATCAGGAGTGCGTTGAGCAGCCCTGCGAGGGCGCCCGCCGCCAGCACCGCGACGATCGCGACCGTGCCGACCTGGTTGTGGACGACCATCGTCTGGGCGGCGACCGAGACGCCCAGGCCGGCGACGGCGCCGACGGACATGTCCATTCCGCCGACGGCCATGGTGAGGGTGACGCCGAGGCCGAGGATCGCGGCGACGGAGACGTACCGAAGTGTGTCGAGGAGGGTCGCCGACTCGCGGAAGGTGCCCTCGCTGAGCGCGAAGTACAGGAAGAGCGCGACCGTGACGAGGATGAAGCCGTACTTGATCACGGCGTTCTGGACGCGTGCGGCGGTGGAGGTCGCGGGCCGGGTCGCCGCCTTGGCGGGGGTCCCGGTGCTCTGGGTGGTGGTCATGGGTGCTGCTTCCTTCGGCGGCCGGTGTCGGGGGCTCAGACGGACCCGGCGATGGTCTGGATCACGCGGTCGCGCTCCGCTTCCTCGCCGTACACGTCGAGGTGGACCTCGCCGGCCGCGAGGACGACGACCCGGTCGGCGATCTCGAGGATCTCGTCGACGTCGGCGGACAGGACGAGGACGGCCGAGCCCTCGGCGGCCAGGGCGCGGGCGCGGCGGCCGATGTCGCGGCGGGCGCCGATGTCGACGCCGCGGAACGGCTCGTCCAGGATGAGGACGCGGGGGATCTCGGCGAGCCAGCGGCCGACGACCACCTTCTGCTGGTTGCCGCCGGAGAGTTCCTCCACGGTGCTGTGCTCGTCGCGCGCTACGACACCGAGGGCGTCGATGGTGTCGCGGCCGAGGGCGTCCTCGCGGGAGCGGTTCACCAGGCCCGCGAGGGAGAGGGACCTGAGGAACGGCAGCGAGATGTTCTGCGCCACCGACCAGCCCGGGACGAGCGCGTCGGCGTGCCGGTCCTCGGGGACCAGGTGGATACCGGCCCGGATGGCATCGGCCGGGCGGCGGGGCGCGTAGGCCCTGCCGTCCAGTGCGACGGCCCCGGTGCGGAAGGGCTCGGCGCCGAACAGGCCGCGGGCCAGCTCGGTCTTGCCCGCGCCCAGCAGGCCGACGACACCGGTGACTTCGCCGGTGCGCAGGTCGAGGTCGAGCGGGGCGCGGCCGTCGAAGAGCCGGACCCCGCGCAGGGAGAGGACGGTCTCGCCCTGGTCGCCCTCGCGGGTCGGGCGGGCCGTCTGAGCCTCCTGCGCCTGGGCGAGCATCGCGCGCAGGGCGGCGTCCCAGTCGAAGGGCCTGGCCTGGTCCTCGGTGAGACGGCCGTCGCGCAGCACGACCAGCCGGTCGGCGAGGGTGTCGATCTCGCCGAGGCGGTGGGAGACGTAGAGCACGGCGATGCCGTCGTCGCGCATCTTCTCGACCAGCGCGAAGAGGCGTTCGGCCTCGGCCGCCGAGAGCGCGGAGGTCGGTTCGTCGAGGATGAGGAGGCGGGGGCGGGTGGCCAGGGCGCGGGCGAGGATCAGCAACTGGCGGTCGGAGATGCCGAGGTCGGTGACGTCCTGGCGCAGGACCGCGTCGCTCCAGTCCAGGCCGAGGCCTGCCTGGATCTCACGGGCCCGGGCCAGGGTGCGGGCACCGCTCAGGAACGGGTTGCCGCGCCTTTGGGCGAGCTCCTCGAAGACCAGGTTCTCGGCCACGCTGAGGCCCGGCACGATGCCCTCGCCGATGCGCTGGTGGACCGTCTGGATGCCCAACTGGCGGGCGGCGAGGGGCGACGGGAGAGCTACGGGCTCCCCTGCGACCCGTACCTCACCGCCGTGGCCGGCGTGCACGCCGGACAGGATCTTGATCAGCGTGGATTTTCCGGCGCCGTTCGCCCCGAGCAGCGCGACCACGCTGCCCGGGGCGATGTCGAGCGAGACGCCGGCGAGCACCGTCTTGCCGCCGAAGGCCATGCTGACGTCCGTCAGGCCGACCGCGGGCGTCCCGTCAGGAGCCGTCTCAGTGGGCGACATTGGGGATCCAGTCCGCGGTGCTGACCTTGGAGAGGTTCAGCGCGGGCAGGGCGGTGCGCAGCTGGTCCATGTTCTCGATCTTGTTCTTGACCAGGAAGTCCCGGGTGATGGCGACGGCCGGGAACTCGACCGAGGACTTGTTCAGTTGACCGGCCAGCTCCAGCGCGGCCGTGCGGACCACGGCCGCGCCCACGGCGGACGGGTCGGTGCCGGCGGTGGCGACCCAGGGGCTGTCGGCGGCCGTCATGTTCTGGATGTCGGCGTTGGAGACGTCCGCGCCGAAGACCTTCACCTTGCCCTGGAGCTTCTTGTTCTGCACGGCGAGGACGGTGCCCTTGGCAAGCTCGTCGTAGGGCGCGAAGACGCCTGTCACGTCGGAGTGCTGGGTCAGCGCGGCGGAGACCAGCGGGACGTTGTCGGTGGCGGTCGAGTCGGTGACCTTGCCGACCTTGAACTCCTGGGTCCAGCCGTTGGCGGTGAGCGCCTTCTTCCAGACCGAGTCGCGCTTGTCGAGGGCGGCGTAGCCGGCCACGTTCACATAGCCGACCTTGGCGTTCCTGCCGACCGTCTTGGCCATCACGTCGAGAACGGCCTGCGCCATGCTGGCGTCGTCCTGCTCGGTGCTGACGACGGACTTGTTGGTCTGGTCGACGTCGTACACGACGACCTTGATGCCCTTCTTCACGGCCTGGTCGATCTCCGGCTGGATGGTGGCCGGAAACCCGTGGTCGACGATGATCGCCTGTGCGCCGGAGTTGATGGCGGAGGAGAGGTCGGTGGCCTGCTTGGCGTTGTCGGCCTGGGCGTCGTACACCGTCAGGTCGATACCGAGGGCCTTGGCCTGGGCCTTGGCACCGTTGCCCCACTGCTCGAAGTAGTCACCGGCGCCGCTCTGCCGGACCAGGGCGACCTTGACCGTGCCCTTGCTGAACGGTGCGGGCTTCTTGCCGGTGGCGGCCGAGGCCGAGGCGGCGGTGTCGCTGCCCGTCCGGGTGGAGGCGTCCGAGGACTGCGAGCAGCCGGAGAGGACCAGGGCGGAGACGGACGCCAGCGAGAGCGCGGCGAGGGGCAGGCGGACACGGGACATGACGGGCTCCAGGTGCAAGGGGTGGTGCGAAAGGTGGTGCGAGGGGTGTGCAAAGAGCGAACGCGGGACAGCGCGAGGAAGAAGACAGGGGCTCGGACCGGAGCGGGAACAGGAACGCGCCACTGCACGACCCGTGGCATACGCCCGGACGGCGGGCGTGCAGGGGCTCCGGGAGAGGTCAGCGACAGCTGGCCGTGGTCGACCGGAGCAGGTCCACGTACAGCCGCCGCACGAGCAGCGGCGTCTTCATAGGCAGATCATGGGAACGTTTTCAGCCGTTCGTCAAAGAAATGGAAGCGGTTTCTCACGACGTGAGACGACGATGCGTCACAGCCGGTGATCGTCCGGCCGGGAGTTACCATCACGGGACCGGCACCCGATCCGGCACAGTGAGGCCCCGATGACGACACCCTGCGCGAACACGCTGCCCATGCTTGGCATGTGCCGCTGTACCAGCGCGCGCTGTCGTGGCTGATCCGACGTCCGCTGCCGCCGCGCGCCGTCTCCGATTCCCCGCCCCGCGCGTCCGGTCCGTCTCGGTATCCGGACTTTCCCTCCCCCTCCTGGAGTTGCTCCCATGACGCTGCTGACGACGTGGTCCGAATCCGGCCCCGACACCCCGATCCGCCGCACCTCGGACCCCGCCGAGATCGCGGAGGCGCTCAAGCCGCTCGGTGTGCGCTACGAGCAGTGGCCGATCCGCGAGGACGTGCCGTTCGACGCCGACAGCGAGACCGTGTTCGCCGCGTACGGTCCCGAGATCGACAAGCTGAACGCCGAGGAGGGCTTCACCACGGTCGACGTCCTCGGCCTGCATCCCAGCGACGACCCCGAGTTCCCGGCGAAGGCGAAGGCCGCGCGGGAGAAGTTCCTCCAGGAGCACACCCACGACGACGATGACGAGGTCCGCTTCTTCGTCTCCGGCTCCGGCATCTTCTACCTGCACGTGAACGGGGAGGTGCACGCGGTCTTCTGCGAGAAGGGCGACCTGCTGGGCGTGCCGCGCGGTACCACCCACTGGTTCGACATGGGCACGAAGCCGTCGTTCACCGCGATCCGCTTCTTCCACGAGGAGGACGGCTGGATCGGCAACTTCACCGGCGCGACCATCTCGTCCCGCTTCCCGGACTACGACACGATCGCGGCCGGGTACGAGGCGGACAAGGGCGCGGTGTGAGCCTGCCGGGCCCGGCCCTCCGTTTCGATGTGGACGCCGTGGTGCTCGACATCGAGGGCACCACGAGCGCCACGGGCTTCGTCGTGGACGTGCTGTACCCGTACTCGCGCGCTCGCTTCGCGGCACTGCTCTCCGAGCGGAGCGGTGATCCGGAGGTGGCACGGGCTCTCGCGCAGGTGCGCGAGCTGACCGGCGACCCGCACGCCGACGCGGCCGCGGTCGTGAAGACCCTGGACGCCTGGCTCGACGAGGACCGCAAGGCGACCCCGCTCAAGACCCTCCAGGGCCTCATCTGGTCGGAGGGCTTCGCCCGCGGTGACCTCGTCTCGCACTTCTACGACGACGTCGTACCGGCCCTGCGTGCCTGGCACGCGGCGGGCCTGCGGCTGTACGTGTACTCGTCCGGTTCGGTGGCGGCCCAGCGGGCGTGGTTCTCCTCGACCCCCGAGGGCGACCTGCTGCCCCTGGTCTCCGGCCTCTACGACACCGAGAACGCCGGTCCCAAGCAGGAGCCGGAGTCCTACCGCCGTATCGCGGAGTCGACGGGCCTCGCGCCCGAGCAGCTCCTGTTCCTCTCCGACCGGCCCGGCGAACTGGACGCGGCCCGCGCGGCGGGCTGGCACACCGTCGGGATCCGCCGCCCCGGAGAGCCGTTCCACCGGCAAGGCGTCGGCGACCACGCACAGGCGGGGACGTTCGACGAGATCAGCATCAGCACGACCGGGAGCACCACGTGAGCGCCGACATCACCGCAACCGACCTTCGGGAGGCGGGGGCGGTCCTCGCCGCCGAGTCCGCCCGGTTCGCCTCCTTCGGCTGGATGCGCGGCACGTCCGGCAACCTGTCCGTGGTGCTCTCCCGGGACCCGCTGCGGCTTGCGGTCACCGCGAGCGGCCACGACAAGGGCGAACTGACGCCCGCGGACGTGGTGCTGGTCGACGGACAGGGCGCCGCCGTGGGCGAGGGCAGGCCGTCGGCGGAGGCCGAGCTGCACGCGCGCGTGGCCGCGCTGACGGGCGCGGGCGCGGTGGTGCACGTGCACACCGTGGCCTCGGTGGCGATGGGACACCGGCAGCCGGGCGGGATCGTCTTCAGGGACCTGGAGATGCTCAAGGGCGTCGGACAGCCCGCCCATGACGTCGAGGTGACGCTGCCGGTCATCGGCAACAGCCAGGAGATGAAGGTGCTCGGGGACCGGCTGGAGGCGGCGCGGGATCCGCGGATGCCGGCGGTGGTCGTGGCCGGGCACGGGCTGTACGTGTGGGGCGCCGATCCGCGGCAGGCCCGGCACCACACGGAAGTCGTGGAATGGCTGCTGGAGTTGGAGCTGACGCGACGCTGAGTTGAGTTGAGAGGTACGAAGGCCACGGTCGGTCGACCGTGGCCTTCGGTGTGTTCAGCGCAGCCGGTCCCCGGGCAGCTCCCCCGCCGACACCTCCAGCACGCCCCGCTCGGTCACCAGCCCCGTCACCAGCCGGCCCGGCGTCACGTCGAACGCCGGGTTGTGGCCGCGGGACCCGGCCGGCGCCGTGCGGACGCCCGCCCACTCCAACACCTCGTCCTCGCCGCGGAGTTCGATGTGGATGCCGTCGCCGGTCGGCGTCGACAGGTCGACCGTGGTGGTCGGTGCCGCCACCAGGAACGGGATCCCGGCGTACGCGCACGCGAGGGCCAGCCCCACGGTGCCCACCTTGTTCGCCGTGTCGCCGTTGGCCGCGATCCGGTCGGCGCCGACGATCGCCGCGTCGACCTCGCCGCGCAGAATGGTCCCGGCGGCGGCCGCGTCGGCCTGGACGTAGTGCGGGATGCCCTCCTGGACGAGTTCCCAGGCGGTCAGGCGGGAGCCCTGCAACAGGGGGCGCGTCTCGTCGGCGTAGACGACCTCCAGGCGTCCGCGCGCGTGGAGTTCGCGGATGACGCCGAGCGCCGTGCCCCAGCCGGCCGTGGCCAGCGCGCCCGTGTTGCAGTGGGTGAGGATCCTCAGCGGCCGGTCCTCGCCGGCCTTCTTCAGCAGCCAGTCGGCCCCGTACGCGCCCATCGCGCGGTTGGCCTCGACGTCCTCGCGCTGGACGGCGGCGGCCTCCTCCAGCACGGCGCCGAGGCCCTCCGCGAAGCGGGCCATGACCCGGTCCACGCACACCATCAGGTTGACCGCGGTCGGACGGGCCTCGCGTATACGGGCCACGGCCGCACGCACCTGCGCCTCGCTCCAGCCCTCCCGCTCGCCTTCGAGCAGCGCGAGAGCGACGCCGTAGGCACCCGCCGCCCCGATCGCGGGCGCGCCACGCACCACGAGCCGCTGGATCGCGTCCACCAGAGTGTCCACATCCCGGACGTCCACCGTCTCGGTACGGTGCGGCAGCCGGGTCTGGTCTATGAGCGTGAGACCGGTTCCCGTCCAGTCGACGGCACGCAGTTCCTGAGACATAACGGGACACTCCTGATGTTCTGATGGCGCCTGCCACCGTACATGACCTGGGAGAACCACAGTTCGAGACAGATGGGCGGTTGGCCGGATCCGGGTGTTACAGTCCAGCACCCGCATTCCACGGGCCGATACCCCCGTTCCGCGGACCGAGACGACGAAGGAGGACACATGCCACTGCTGACCCGGCGTCTGTTCCTCGACTTCGGCCGCTGCACCGGCGACTGCTGTCACTGCTGAGCCTTCCCCCCTCAGCACACCGTCGCCCGATCACCCCACTCTCACGCGCCCACCGCCGAGCGCGCCTTGCCGTATCCGGAAGGTCCCCCGATGCACCGCAGACACCGTCGTACCCTCCAGCTGACCGCGCTCGCCGCCGGAACCGTCCTCCTCGCCACCGCCTGCAACGCGGCCGCCAAGAAGGACGGCACCTCCGCCTCCGCGGGCAGCAGCGGCAAGTCGTTCACGCTGGTCACCCCGGACTCCGTCGGGGAGAACGAGTTCCTGAAGCTGGCCGTCAGCGGCATCAAGGACGCGGCGAAGCAGCACGACGGGACCTCGAAGGTCTACGAGTCCACGGACACCGCCTCCCAGCAGCAGAACGTGCAGGCCGCCGTCGACGCCAAGCCGGACGTCATCGTGCTGGTCGGCTTCGAGTTCGCCGACATCGTCGCGCAGCAGGCCGAGAAGAACCCGAAGCAGCAGTTCCTGATGGTCGACGCGTGCACCACCAAGACGTACAAGAACGTCAGTTGCGCGGTCTTCCGCGAGCACGAGGGCGTCTACCTCGCGGGCGCCGAGGCGGGTCTGCTCAGCGAGTCGGGCAAGGTCGGCGCGGTGGACGTGCTCGACACACCCCAGTTCCGCCGCTACAGCGACCCGTTCGCGGCCGGTGCCGAGAAGGTCGCCGCGAAGACCGAGACGTCCACCCGCTTCGTCGGCGGCCAGTCCCCCTTCGACGACTCCGCCCGCGCCAAGGAGCAGGCGAACACCCTGCTGTCCAAGGGCTACGACCAGATCATGGCGGCCGCCGCGGCCGGCAACTACGGCGTCTTCGAGGCCGCGAAGGCCAAGGGCGCCTTCGCGTACGGCGTCGACGTCAACCAGTGCCCGTCGGCCCCCGGCACGGTCGTCGACAACGTGATCAAGCGCACGGACGTCGCCGTGGAGAAGGGCATCGAGTCGGTCCTCGGCGGCAAGTCGGGCACGACCGTGTCGTACGGCCTGAAGGAGGGCGGCATCAGCCTGACGGGGCTGGAGGCCGGCGTCGACTCGTCCAAGTGCGTGATCGCCCAGCACAAGGACGTTCTGACGAAGGTCAAGGCGCTGCGTGACCAGATAGTTTCCGGTGAGCTGACGGTCGATGACCCCGCAGCCGAGTGACCGGCCGGCCGGGGCCGTCGAGGCCCCGGCCGCAGGCGGCGCCGCCGTGGAACTGAGGGGCATCACCAAGGAGTTCCCCGGCACGCTCGCCAACGACGCGGTCGACCTGACCGTCCGCCAGGGAGAGATCCACGCCCTGATGGGTGAGAACGGCGCGGGCAAGTCCACGCTGATGTCGGTGCTGTACGGGATGGAGCGGCCCGACGCCGGTTCCGTACGCATCGACGGGCGCGAGGTGTCCTTCGGCGATCCCGGGGACGCGATGGCCGCCGGGCTCGGCATGGTCCACCAGAGCTTCAAGCTGTTCGACTCGCTGACCGTCGCCGAGAACGTCGTCTACGCGGCCGAGCCGCGCCGGTTCGGTCTTGTGGACCGGGCCGCCGCGCGCAGCCGCGTACACGAACTCGCCGAGGAGCACGGCCTCTCCGTCGATCCGGACGCCCGGGTCGGCGACCTGCCGGTGGGGCTGCGGCAGCGCGTGGAGATCCTGAAGCTGCTCCACCGCGGCGCCCGCACCCTCATCCTCGACGAACCGACCGCGGTGCTCACACCGGCCGAGGCCGACGCCCTGTTCGCCGTGCTCAAGTCGCTCGCCGCACAGGGCCGCACGGTGATCCTCGTGACGCACAAGCTGCGCGAGGTGCTCGAGGTCAGCGACAACGTGACGGTGCTGCGCGACGGCAGGGTCGCCGCACGGCTGCGTACCGCCGAGACCACCGCCGACGAGATCGCGGCGGCCATGACCGGCCGCTCGGTGGAACTGGACCGCGTGCACGCCCCCGGCACCCCCGGGGATGTCGTGCTCGACGTCGCCGGGCTGAGCACGGGGGACGCCGTACGCGACGTCGACCTGACGGTCCGCGCGGGCGAGATCGTCGGTGTCGCGGGCGTCGCGGGCAACGGCCAGAGCGAGCTCGTCGAGGCACTGGCCGGGCTGCGACCGGTCACCGCCGGCCGTGTCACCCTCCTGGGCCGGGACGTCACCCACGCCCCGGCGGCCGCCCACCGTGCCGCGGGCCTCGCCTACGTGCCCGAGGACCGGCACGCGGTCGGCACCGCACCCGCCGCGTCCGTCGCGGACAACCTGGCGATGGGCCATCACCGCACGGCGCTGTCCTCCCGGCGCGGTCTGCTGCCGCGCGCGGCCGTACGCGCCCATGCGCGGCGTCTCGTCGAACGCTTCGGCATCAAGGCGGCCACGCCCGAACTGCCCGCGGCGACGCTCTCCGGCGGCAACCTGCAGAAGCTGCTGATCGGACGCGAACTCGCCCACGACGCACCACTGCTGCTGGTCGAGCAGCCCACCCGGGGCGTCGACATCGGCGCCATCCAGAACATCCACGACCAGATCGTCGCCTACCGCGACGCGGGCCACGCCGTCCTGCTGGTCTCGGCCGAGCTGAGCGAGATCCGCGGGCTCTCGGACCGGGTCCTGGTGATGTACGAGGGCCGGGTCACGGCCACGTACCCGAAGGACGCGGCGGACGAACGCACGCTCGGCCTGGCGATGGCCGGCGGCACGGCGCAGCGGCCCGACGCCGTGCAGGACGGAGACGGAGACTGACATGGCCCGCATACCGGACGTGACGTGGGCATCGAAGGCACTGCGCTCCCCCGTCACCTTCTCCCTGCTCGCCGGAGCAGTCATCGGCGCGCTGTTCCTCGTCGGCACCGGCGCCGATCCGCTCGCGGCCTACGGCGCCGTCCTCACAGGATCGCTCGGGGCCGACGGGATCGGCGCGACGCTGAGCACCTGCACCAGTGTGCTCGGCATGGCGCTCGCGCTGGCCGTCCCGCTGCGCGCCGGGCTCGTCAACCTCGGCGGCGACGGGCAGATGGTGCTGGGCGGGATCGCCGCCGCCGTCACCGGGCTGTACGCGCCGCTGCCCCCGTCCCTCACCGTGGTGCTCGCGCTGCTCGCCGGCATGGCGGCCGGCGGCGCGTATGCCGCGCTCGCGGCGCTGTGCGAGAACCGCCTCGGGGTTCCGCTCCTGGTGAGCAGCCTGTTGCTCAGTTATCCGGCGGTCAGCCTCGCCTCCTATCTGGTCCGCTATCCGCTCAAGGAGCCCGGCTCCAGCCTGCCGCAGACGCGCCGGCTGCCCGAGGGCGTGGCGCTGCCCGCCTTCGGCTCGTCGACCGTGACGGTGGGCCTGCTGCTGGTGGTGCTCGCCGCGGCCGCGTACTGGTTCGCCGACTCCCGTACCGCCATCGGGTACGAGATCCGGATGACCGGCCTCAACTCCCGCTTCACCGCCTACGCGGGCGTCGACCGCAAGGGCCTGACGCTGCGTCTGATGGCGACCTCGGGGGCGCTGGCCGGGCTCGTCGGTGCGATCGGTGTGCTGAGCTTCCCGTACCGGTTCCTCGACGGCTCGCTCACCTCGCCCGGCTACACCTGGACGGGTCTGACCGCCGCGCTGCTCGCGTCCGCCGGCCCGCTGGGCACGGTCCTCGCGTCGTTCTTCTTCGCCGTGCTGCAGGTCGGCGGGCTCGCCATGGAGCGCACCACCGAGGTGCCGCGGGAGCTGACGCAGGTGCTGCAGGCCATCGTCATCGTCTTCCTGGCGGCCCGGCTGCGCTTCCCGCGCAGACGCACGGCGGCAGCCGGCCGGGAGCCCGTCGCCCAGGGGGAGTTGGCCTGATGTCCCTCGACTCCGATCTCCTCATGTCCGTGCTGCGCGCGCTCACCCCGATCCTGCTGGCCGCGCTCGGCGGTGCGCTGTGCGAGCGCGCGGGCGTCTTCAACATCGGCCTGGAGGGCCTGATGCTGGTGGGGTGCTTCACTGCCGTGTCCACCAGCTGGTTCACCGGCAGCCCGTGGCTCGGTGTGCTGGCGGCCGCCGTCGCCTCCGCCGCGTACTCGCTGATCCTGGCCGTGGGCGCGGTCACCCTGCGCGGTGACGCGGTGGTCCTCGGCGTGGCCATGAACCTCCTCGCGGCGGGCCTGACCAGCTACCTGCTCCGTACGGTCTTCGGGGTCCAGGGCACCTTCGACGACCCGAGCCTCGCCGGCCTCCCGGTCGTCGGTGGCTTCTCGCCCCTGACGTACCTGGCGTGGGCCGCCGTCGTGGTCACCGCCGTACTGCTGTCCAGGCACGTCTGGGGGCTGCGCCTGCGCGGTGTCGGCGAGGCTCCGGACGCCGCGGCGACGCTCGGCGTGAGCCCGGCCCGCTACATGTACGCGGCGGTGCTCGTGTCCGGGGCGCTGTGCGGGCTCGCCGGGGCACAACTCGCCCTCGGCAATGTGACGTTGTTCTCCGAGAACATGACGGCCGGGCGTGGCTGGATCGCGGTCGTGGCGGTCATGCTGGGCCGTGCCATGCCGCTAGGTGTGCTGCTCGCCGCGCTGCTGTTCGGCATCGCGGAGGCCGTGGGCTTCCGTCTCCAGGGCCTCGGCCTGCCGCAGCAGGCGACCGACGCCGCGCCCTACGTCGTCACCCTCGGCGCCCTGTTCCTCACCACGGCCCGGCGCCGTGGCCGCACCCCCCGTACCGCCCGTTCCCGCCGTTCCCCCCGTTCCACCGGACCTTCCGGAGTCGCCTCATGACCCACGATCTGCTGCCCGTCACCCGCATACCCCGCACCGGCCTGCCGCCCCGTGCCCTGGTCGTGGGCGACCCGGCGCGCGCGGCGGACGTCGCCGCGCTGCTGGAGGGTGCCGAGGAGATCTCGTACCACCGCGAATACCGGGTGTTCAGCGGCAGTTGGAAGGGGCTGCCGGTCACCGTCGCCTCGCACGGGGTGGGGGCGCCGGGCGCGATCCTGCTCTTCCAGGAGCTGGCGGACGCGGGTGTCCGCACGCTCCTGCGGTTCGGCACCGCGGGCGCGATGAAGCCCGGGATCCAGGACGGCGACCTCGTGATCGCGGAGGCGGCCGTGCGCGACGACGGCGTGACCCAGCAGCTGCTGCCGCCCGAGTACCCGGCCGTGTCCGCCCCCGAGGCGGTGTTCGCACTCCGGCGCGCCGCACGCGAGGCGGCCGCCCCGCACCACCGGGGCATCGTGTGGACCCGGGCCGCCTTCCAACCGGGTCTGCTGCCGCTGAACGCGTACGACAGGGCCGGGCTCGCCGCGATCGAGATGGAGCTGTCGGCGCTGCTGGTGACCGCCTCGCTGCGCGGGCTCGTCGCGGGCGGCGTGCTCGTCGTGGACGGCGCCAACGCGGACGAACTGGTCGACGAGGAGGCACCTTTGTCGACAGGCCACTACGACCCTCACCGCGAGGTCGTGGTGCGGGGCGTGGAGCGCGGCGCCGTCGTCTCGCTGGAGGCCCTCCGGCTGCTGGCGGAGGAAGCTGCGGAGGAGGGGGATCGGGCGTGACCGTCCCTGCCGACCTCCTCGTGCACGGCGGTGACGTCCTCACGGTCGACGACGCCGGCACCCTCGTACGCGACGGAGCCGTTGCCATCGGCGACGGCGGGATCCTGGCCGTCGGCCCCGCGGACGTACTGCGTGCCCGGTACGCCGCCGCAGACACGCTCGACGCGACCGGCTGCCTGGTGGTGCCCGGCCTCGTCAACACCCACACCCACCTGGCGATGACGCTGCTGCGCGGCCGCGCCGACGACGTGACGCTGCAGGGCTTCCTGGAACGGGTGATCCGCTGGGAGGGCGAGCTGCTGTCGCCGGAGAACGTGGCCGCGGCGGTCCGCGTGGCGGTCGCCGAGAGCGTGCGGGCGGGCGTGACCTCCGCCCTGGACATGTACTGGTTCCACGAGGCCGCCGAGCTTGCCGCACGGGAGTCGGGCTGGCGGCTGCACACCGGCCCCACCTTCATGGACGTACCGGACCCGGCCGACGGCATCGCCTACGAGGACCGCCTTGAGTGGGCCCGCCGCGACCTGGCGGCGCGCCCGGCCCGGCCCGGCACCCGGCCCGTCCTCTTCGCGCACTCCACCTACACGCTGTCTCCGGAGCAGCTGACGGACATCGCCGCGCTGGCCCGGGAGTTCGGCGCGCTGCTGCACATCCATGCCGCGGAGAACGCCATCGAGGTCGCCACGGTCGAGGTGGCGCACGGCAGGCGCCCCGTGGAGCTGCTGGACGCGCTCGGACTGCTCGGCCCCGATCTGCTGCTCGCCCACGCCGTGGACCTGACGGGACCCGAGATCGTGGCGCTGGCCCGCACCGGCACCTCGGTCGCCCACTGCCCGGTGTCCAACCTCAAGCTCGGCTGCGGCATCGCTCCGGTGCCCCGGCTGCTCGGCGCGGGTGTGACCGTCGGGCTCGGTACGGACGGCGCGGTCAGCTCCAACACCCTCGACCTGCTGGGAGCGGTGCGGCAGGCCGCGCTCGTGCACAAGGCGGGCGGCGACCCCACGGCGGTCGGTGCCGAGCAGGCCGTGCGCATGGCGACGATCGAGGGCGCCCGCGCGCTCGGCCTCGACGGGCAGCTGGGCTCCCTGGAGCCGGGCAAGCGCGCGGACCTGATCGTGCTGGACCTCGACAAGCCTCACCTCACCCCGCGCCACGACGTGTGGTCGATGCTCGCCTACGCCGCCCACTCCTCCGACGTACGGGACACGGTCGTCGACGGGCGGGTGCTGATGCGCGACCGTGCGCTCACCACCCTCGACGAGGCCGCGGTCCTGAAAGCCCTGTCGGACCTGGACGCAGGCTCCGGGCTGGAGGCCGTGGCATGACCGTCACCCGGGGTTTCACGGGACGCTCGCGCGCCGACGACCGAGATCCACGGCTGCCGCCCGGCCAGTACGACGCGGGGGACTCCTGGCCCGTGCTGTCCGCCGAGGTCACCCCCGACCTCACGCCCGCCGACTGGACGTTCCGCGTCGACGGCCTGGTGGCCGAGGAGCGCACCTGGTCGTGGGAGGAGGCGCACACGCTGCCGCGGTCCGGGTACGAGGGGGACATCCACTGCGTCACCAGCTGGTCGAAGTTCGGGGTGCGGTTCGGCGGAGTGTCCCTGGACACCTTCCTGGACCTCGCCCGCCCGCACTCCTCGGCCACGCACGCCGTCGCGTACGCGCACACCGGATACACCACGAACCTGCCGCTGTCCGACCTGACGGGCGGACGCGCGTGGATCGCCTGGGAGTTCGGCGGCGAGCCGCTGGACCCAGGACACGGCGGCCCGGCACGGCTCGTGGTACCCCACCTGTACTTCTGGAAGAGCGTCAAGTGGATCGCGGGCCTGCGCGTCCTCGACCACGACGAGCCGGGCTTCTGGGAGCAGAACGGCTACCACGCCCGCGGGAACCCCTGGAACGAGGAGCGCTACGCCGGTGACTGAGAGCGCGCCCGAGGCCTTCGCTCCCCCGACCCGGTTCGCCGTGCCGGGACGGATCGCCGTGAGCAACCGCGCCGCGGCCACCTGGCAGCCGGCCCGCCTCGTCGAGGTCCGCCGCGAGACGCCGCGCGCCTCGACGTTCCGGTTCGCCGTGCCCGGCTGGGCGGGCCATCTGCCCGGCCAGCACCTGATGCTGCGTCTGACGGCCGCCGACGGGTACGTCGCCCAGCGCCACTACTCCATCGCGTCGGCGCCCGGCGACCGCGGTCACGTCGAGCTCACCCTCGACCACGTCGAGGGCGGCGAGGTGTCCGGCTGGTTCCACCGGGTGGCCCGGCCCGGCGACACCGTCGAGCTACGCGGCCCGCTCAGCGGGTTCTTCGCCTGGCCCGGTGACCGGCCGGCCCTGCTGCTCGGCGCCGGCTCCGGTGTCGTACCCCTGATGTCGATGGTCCGCGACCACCGCCTGCGCCGACTGACCGTCCCCGTACGCCTGCTGGTCTCGGCGCGCACTCCCGAAGACCTGATCTACGCGGACGAGTACGGGGACGAGACCACTCCCGTCTTCACCCGCACGGGCCCGCCCGGAGTGCGGCCCGGCCGCCTCTCGGCCGCCCATCTGGAGCCGTACCTGGCGCGGCCTCCGGCCGGGGGCTGGGAGGCCTACGTCTGCGGCTCCAACGCCTTCGCGGAGCACGCCTCCCGGCTGCTCGCCGAGCTGGGCCAGCCGGTGGCGCGGATCCGCGTCGAGCGCTTCGGCTGACCTCGGACTCCGGAGGGGTCACGCCCCTTCCCCTTCTCCCACCGGTGCGGGCCTCCCGGTCGGCCGCGGCAGCCCCAGGTGTTCGCGCAGCGTGGTGCCCGTGTAGTGCGCGCGGAACAGGCCGCGACGGCGCAGTTCGGGGACGACCAGGCCGGCGAAGTCGTCGAGGGTGCCGGGAAGGTAGGGGAAGACCACGTTGAAGCCGTCGGCGGCACGGCCGTGGAACCATTCCTCGATGTGGTCGGCGATCTGCTCGGGTGTGCCGGTGAGGGTGCGGTCGTCGTCGGCGACGCGCCGGACGAGGTCGCGGATGGTGAGGTTGTCGCGGCGGGCGTCCTCGTAGATCTGCTGCTGGGCGGTGTGCGACTGGTTGGAGACGGGGAGTTCGGGCAGCGGGCCGTCGAGCGGGTAGCCGCTGAGGTCGAAACCGCCGAGCCAGTAGGAGAGGTCGGCCAGGGCCACCTGCGGAGGCAGCAGTCCGGTGAGGCGGGCCAGTTTCCGCTCTGCGGCGGCGGCGGTGGGGGCCGTGACCACGGACAGGGCCGGGAGGACCTTGAGGTGGTCCGGGTCTCGGCCGTGGGCGGCGGCGCGCTCCTTGATCTCCGCGTAGAACTCCTGGGCCCGGCCGAGGTCCTTGATGCCGGAGAAGATCACGTCGGCGACGCGGGCGGCGAGGTTCTTGCCCGCCTCGGAGGCGCCGGCCTGGACGATGACCGGGTGGCCCTGCGGGGGCCGGGCGATGTTGAGAGGTCCGGCGACCCTGAGGTGCTTGCCCTCGTGGTTCAGGGCGTGCAGCTTGGCCGGGTCGAAGTAGATGCCGTCGGCCTGGTCATGGCGGAAGGCGTCGTCCTCGAAGGAGTCCCAGAGCCCGGTGACGACGTCGTGGAACTCCTCGGCGCGCTCGTAGCGGGTGGCGTGGTCGAGGTGGCTGTCGAGGCCGAAGTTCTGGGCCTCGCCGTCGTTGAGGGAGGTCACCACGTTCCAGCCGGCCCGGCCGCCGGAGATGTGGTCGAGGGAGGCGAAGGTGCGGGCCACGTGGTAGGGCTCGTTGTAGCTGGTCGAGGCGGTGGCGATGAGGCCGATCCGGGAGGTGCCGGCGGCGAGCGCGGCGAGCAGGGTGGTCGGTTCGAAGGAGTCGTTGACCACGCTGACCCGGCTGAGCACGTCCTCGCTCGCGAACGGCACGCCGACGAGGTCGGCGAGGAACACCGCGTCGAAGGCGGCCCGTTCGGCGGTCCGGGCGAAGGAGAGGACCTCCCGGATGTTCACGCCCGCGTCGGCGGCGGTGTCCGGGTGCCGCCAGGCGGCCAGGTACTCCCCCGGCGGCTTGAGGAAGGCGTTGAGGTGGAGCTGGTCGGTGCGGCGGCTCATCGTCCGGTCTCCTGGAGGTGGCGGGCAGCGGCGGCGGGCCGCGGCAGCCCGAGGTTCTCGCGCAGGGTGGTGCCCTCGTACTCGGTGCGCAGCAGCCCGCGTCGCTGGAGCAGGGGCACGACCTGGTCGACGAAGTCCTCGGCGGGGCCGGGCAGATAGGGGAAGGAGATGTTGAAGCCGTCGGCGGCGTAGGCGTGGAACCAGGTCTCGATGTGGTCGGCGATCTGCTCGGGCGTGCCGGCCACCGCCGACCCCGCGGCGAACCGGTGCGCGAGCTGACGTATCGTCAACTTCTCGTCGTGCGCCGGCTTCAGGAGCAGGTCGCGGCGGGACTTGCTGCGGTTGGTCTCGGGGATGTCGGGCAGCGGGCCGTCCACCGGGTGGTCGGTCAGGTCGAGGTCGCCGATGTTGTCCTGGACGAGGCGGCGGGCGACGTCGTCGTGGATGAGGTCCTGGAGTTCGGCGAGGCGTTGCCGGGCCTCGGTCTCGGTGGACGCGACGAACGGGGTGAGACCCGGCCAGACCAGGACGTGGGCGGGGGCACGGCCGCGGGCGGCCGCCCGCGCCTTGACGTCCGCGTAGCAGGCCTGCGCCGCGCCGAGTTCGTGCTGGGTCGTGAAGAGGACCTCGCCGTGCCGGGCGGCGAACTCCCGCCCGGTCTCCGAGGATCCGGCCTGGAAGACCACCGGATGGCCCTGGGGCGGCCGGGAGATGTTCAGGGGGCCGCGGACGGCGAAGTGCTCGCCGCGGTGGTGGGGGGTGTGCAGTCCGGCCGGGTCGTAGTAGCGGCCGCCCGCCTTGTCCCGTACGACCGCCTCGTCGTCGTAGCTGTCCCAGAGCGCCTTGACGACCTGCACGAACTCGTCGGCACGCCGGTAGCGCAGCTCGTGTTCGAGATGGCGGTCGTAGCCGAAGTTCGCTGCCTCCAGCGGTACGACGGAGGTGACCACGTTCCAGGCCGCGCGGCCGCCCGAGATGTGGTCCAGGGAGGCGAACTTGCGGGCGATGTGGAAGGGGTGGTGGTAGGTCGTGGTCGCCGTCGCCGCCAGGCCGATGTGCTCGGTCACCAGGGACAGCGCGGCCAGCAGGGTCAGCGGCTCGAAGTGCTCGGCGCGGCCGGTGCGGGACAGGGAGTCGAGCTGGTGCCCCCGGACGGCGACGACGTCGGCGACGAACAGGGCGTCGAACCGGCCGCGTTCGAGGGTACGGGCGAGGTCGGCGTGGAAGGCGAAGTCGAGCTGTCCGTCGGGGCGGGCGTCGGGGTGCCGCCAGCCGGCGATGTGGCCGCCGGAGCCGTGGACGAGGGCTCCCAGAGTGAGCCGGCGTGCGGGGTGCGAGGTCATACGGTCCTCCCGGTCAGGCGGGCAGCCGGGGTACGGCGGCCAGCAGGCGGCGTGTGTACGGGTGGCGGGGCTCGGCCAGCACGGTGGCGGCCGGCCCCTGTTCGACGGCTCGGCCGTCCTTCATCACCAGCACGTCGGTACACAGCCGCCGTACGACGCCGATGTCGTGCGAGACGAGCAGCAGCGTCAGTCCGTAGGCCGCGGCGAGGTCGTCGAGGAGGGCGAGGATCTGTGCCCGCACGGACACGTCGAGGGCGCTGAGCGGTTCGTCGCCGACGAGGACCTTCGGGCCGGGGGCGAGGGCGCGGGCCAGGGCGATGCGCTGCCGCTGTCCGCCGGAGAACTCGTGCGGATACCGGCCGCGCACGGAGGGGTCCAGGCCGACCGCGCGCAGCAGTTCGTCCACCCGGTCGTCGTGGTCGCCGGGCAGCCGCAGGCACTCCAGCGGCTCGGCGACGATGTCGCGGACGGTGGCGCGCGGGTCGAGCGAGCCCATCGGGTCCTGGAGCACGACCTGCACCTCGCGCCGGAACCAGGGCAGCCTGCCCGGCTTCACCTCGCGCCCTCGGTAGTGCACCGTCCCGGAGTCGGGCCGGTCCAGGGCGAGCAGCAGCCGGGCCAGGGTCGACTTGCCGGAGCCGGACTCCCCCACGATGCCGAGGCTGTGGCCTTCGCGCAGCTGAAGTGACACGTCCTGGACGGCGTGGCGGTGGACGGCCGGGGCGAACAGCGAGGTGCGCGGCAGCCGGAAGCTGCGGCTGAGGCCGGTGCCCTTCAGCAGCTCGGTCATCGGGTGACCTCCTCGGATCCGGTGGCGCGGGCGGCCGCCACCAGCCGCTGGGTGTAGGGGTGTCGAGGACGCCGAACCAGGGTGTCGGTGGCGCCCTCCTCGACGAGCCGGCCGTCCTTGAGCACGGCGGCCCGCTGGCACAGCTGGGCGACTACGGCGAGGTCGTGGCTGATGAACAGCAGCGCGGTGCCGTGCTCGCGGACGAGTCCGTCCAGGAGGGCGAGCATGTCGGCCTGGACGGTGACGTCGAGGGCGGTGGTGGGTTCGTCGGCGATCAGAAGCGCCGGGCTGGTGGCGAGGGCCATGGCCAGGCCGACCCGCTGGCGCTGGCCGCCGGAGAGCTGGTGGGGCCAGGAGCGGACGACGAGTTCCGGGTCCGGCAGGCCCACCTGCGCGGCGAGTTCGACGGCGGCGGCCGCGGCCCGGCGCCGGTTCAGGCCGCGGTGCAGCCGCAGCGGCTCGGAGAGCTGCCTGCCGATGCGCATCAGGGGGTTGAGCGCGCTCATGGGTTCCTGGAAGACCATGGCCATGCGCTCGCCGCGCAGCCGGGACAGGGCGCGGTCGCCGAGGCCGAGCAGTTCCCGCTCGCCGAAGCGGACGCTGCCGGTGGCCCGGGCGCCGTCGGGCAGCAGCCCCATCACGGCGAGGGCGGTGAGCGACTTGCCGGAACCGGACTCGCCGATCAGCGCGAGCCGTTCCCCGGGGGCGAGCTCGAAGCCGACCTCGTCGACGACGGTGGCACCGCCGATCCGCACGCTCAGATCGCTGACCGTCAGCAGGCTCATGACGCCTCCCGGACCCGCGGGCGGGTGTCGACGGCGTCCCGGACCCGCAGGCGCGCGTCGGCGGCCTCGCGCAGCCCGTCCCCGAGCAGGTTGAACCCGAGGACGGAGGCGGCGACGGCGAGCCCCGGCCAGATCACGAGCAGCGGGCGGGCGGCGATGTACTGCTGCTGCTCGTGCAGCATGCGCCCCCAGGAGACCGCGGGCGCCGGCGCCCCGAACCCGAGGAACGACAGGGCCGCCTCGGCGAGCACCGCCACGGACAGCACGAGCGAGAGCTGCACCACGAGGGTGGGCGCGATGTTCGGCAGCAGGTGCTTGCGCACGGTGCGCCAGGTGCCGGAGCCCGCGGCGTGGGCGGCGAGCACGTAGTCGGTGTTCAGCACGCGCCCGGCCTCGGCGCGGGCGACCCGGGCGAGGTTGACGCCCGCTCCGATGCCGACGGCGCCGACCACGGTCCACGTGGAGCCGCCGTACACCGCGGTGAGGATCATCGCGATCAGCAGGACGGGGAAGGCGATCAGGACGTCGGTGAGCTGCACGACGGCGGCGCCGATCCAGCGCGGCACCAGCACCGCCGTCAGCGCGAGGACGAGCCCCACGACGGCGGCGACGGTGGCCGCGAGGACGGCGGTGAGCAGGGTGGCGCGGGCGCCGGCCAGCAGCTGGCTCAGCTCGTCGCGGCCCAGCCGGTCGGTGCCGAGGACGTGCCCGCCGGAGAAGGGCAGCAGCCAGCCGTCCTGCGGACGCGCGAGGGTGGGGTCGTACGGCGTCCACACCAGGGAGACCAGGGCGGACAGGACGAGGAGGCCGACGAGGACGGTTCCGGCGAGACCGCTGCGGCTGCGCAGCAACGCGCGGGCGACGACGGGGATCCTCATACCGCGCTCCGCAGTCTCGGGTCGATCAGCCGGTGGGCGAGGTCCACCAGGAATCCGATGACGAGCACGGCGCCGGTGAGCAGCAGGACCTCGCCCTGCACCTTGTCCAGGTCGCGGTTGCCGACGTCCGTGATCAGCATCTGGCCGACGCCGGGCAGCACGAAGACCTGCTCCACGACGACCGCGCCCGCGATCAGCGCGGCGATCTGCAGACCGAGCACCGACACCACGGGGACGGCCGCGTTGCGCAGCCCGTGCCGTACCAGTGCGCCGGTCCGGGTGTGGCCCTTGGCGCGGGCGGTGCGCAGCCAGTCCTGGTGCAGGACGTCCAGGACGGCGGACCGGACGAACCGCAGCAGGACGGCGCCCTCGGAGAGGGCCAGCGTCAGCCAGGGCAGGACCAGGCTGCGCAGTGCCTGCCCCGGCTCGTCCCAGCCGTCCACGGGGAACCCCTGGGCGGGCAGCCAGCGGACCTGGACCGCGAGGACCACGACGAGCAGCAGCCCGACCCACAGGGTGGGCAGCGCGATGCCGAGCTGCCCGATGGCGTTGACCGCGCCGCCGAGCCGTGACTCGCGGCGGACGGCGGCGAAGACGCCCAGGGGGACGGCGAAGGCGAGTGCGAGGACGACGGCGCCCGCGGCGAGCGGCCCGGTCACGGCGAACTTCTCGGCGAGCTGCCCGGACACCGACGTGCCGTCCAGGGCCGAGCGCCCGAAGTCACCGGTGACGACGCCGCCGATCCAGCTGCCGTACTGGGCGGCGAGGGGCCGGTCCAGGCCCAGGTCGTGGCGTACGGCCGCGACCTGGGCCGGGGTGGCCTTGATGCCGCCGATGGTCTGGGCGACGTCGCCGGGCAGCAGCCGCAGCACCAGGAAGACCAGCAGGCTGGCGGCGAGGAGGGACACCACGAGGAGTACGGCCCGGCGCACCACGTAGAGCGTCACGCGGGCCTCACTTCTTCGCCACGGCGAGGTCCGCGAGGTCGTAGCGGTTGCTGGTGAAGTTGCGCGGCACGCCGGTGACTCCGCCGCGTACGACGGTGAGGGTCTGGTTGACGAACAGCCAGTCGGCGGCGGCGTCCTCGGAGACCTGCCTGGCCGCCTTCCTCAGCAGCGCGTCGCGCTCGGTGTCGCCGGTGGCGGTCTGGGCGGCGGCGTACCACTTCTGGACGTCGGCGTTGTCGTAGCCGAAGTAGTAGGCGGGGTTGGCGAAGTTGCTCAGGTCGCGGGCCTCGGCGTGGTCGACGAGGCTGAGCTGGTAGTCGTGCTTGGTGTAGACGGAGTCGAGCCAGGTCTGGAACTCGACCTGCCGGACGGTGAGTTGGATGCCCACCTGCTTCAGTTCGGAAGCGAGGTAGTCGCCGATCTCCGTCGGGTAGATGTTGGGGATCTGCACGGTGAGCTTGAGGCCGCTGCCGTAACCGGCCTGCTTCAGCAGCTTCCTGGCGCTCGCGGGGTCGTAGGCGTCGACGGCGGTGAGGTCCGCGTAGCCGGGGTCGGTGGCCGGGACGGGGCCGCCGACCAGCCTGGCCGCGCCGCCGAGGGTCTTGACGAGGCCGGCGTTGTCGACGGCCCGGCGGATCGCGCGGCGCACCCGGAGGTCCTTGGTGGGGCCGGAGGCGTTGTTGAACGCGAGCGTGAACTTGTCGGTGGTGTCGCCACGCAGCACGGTGTACTTGCTCGTGTCGGCGAACGGCTGGAGCAGGGTCGCGTCGGCGGCGGTCTCGATGTCGGTCTGGCCGGTCTGCTGGGCGTTGTTGGCGGCGTTGTCGTCCTTGATGTAGTGGAGGACGACCTTGGCGACCTTGGCCTTCTTCCCCCAGTAGGCGTCGTCGCGGACGAAGGTGATGGACGAGCCGCGCTTCCAGTTGCCCAGCTTGAACGGGCCGGTGCCGTTCTCCTTCCCGGCGAGGGAGGAGAAGTCGGTGCCCTTCTTGAAGACGATGCCGGCCCGGCCGGTCAGCCCCCAGGTGAAGCCGGTGTCACGGTGCTTGAGTGTGACGACGACGGTGTGGTCGTCGGTGGCCGAGACGTTCTTCACGGAGACGAGCGCGGCCGCGTCGGGGTTCTTCGAGCCGGCCGCGGTGACCTGCCGCAGCGACCAGACGGCGTCGGCCGCGGTGACCTCGGTCCCGTCGTGGAAGGCGGCGTTCTCGGCGAGGTGGAAGGTGTAGGTGAGCCCGTCCGGCGACTGGTCGTAGGACGTGGCCAGGCTCGGCTCGATCTTGTTGTTCTCGTCGCGGGTGAGCAGGCCCTGGTAGATGTTGTCGAGCAGGATCTGGTCGAGGGCCGCGCCCGCCGTGTCGGCGATGTCGAGGCTGGTCGGCTCAAGGACGAGGCGTACGTCGACGGTGGCGCCGGTGTCGATGGCGGTGGGCTGGGGCGCCTGGCTGGTCTGTCCGGCGTTGGCGGGGTCGTCGGCCGCGCCGGTGCCGCAGGCGGTCGCGGCCAGGCCGGCGAGGACTGCGGTGGCGGCGAGCCGGAGGGCGGTGCTGCGGCGCATGGCGGATCGGGCTCCTCGGGCGCGTGCGACGGGGTTCATACGGCGGCTGCTCGCAGGCCTGCGTCGAGGTCGGCGATCAGGTCGTCGACGCCTTCGATGCCGACGGACAGCCGCACCAGACCGGGGGTGACCCCGGCCGCGGCCTGCTGAGCGGGATCCAGCTGGGCGTGGGTGGTGGAGGCGGGGTGGATGACGAGGCTGCGGACGTCGCCGATGTTCGCGAGATGGCTGAACAGCCGGACCCCTTCCACGAAGCGCCGGCCCGCCTCCAGACCGCCCGCGAGTTCGAAGGAGAGCACCGCTCCGGCGCCGCGCGGCAGATAGCGCTTGGCCTGCGTCCGCCAGGGGCTGGAGGGCAGTGCGGCGTAATGCACCCGCGTCACTTGGGGCTGTTCCTCCAGCCAGGTGGCGAGCAAGTGGGCGTTGGCGACGTGTCGTTCGATGCGCAGGCTGAGCGTCTCCAGACCCTGCAGGAGCAGGAAGCTGTTGAAGGGGGAGACGGCCGGGCCCAGGTCCCGCACCAGCCGGGTGCGCAGGCGCAGTGCGTAGGCGAGTCCGAGGCCGGCGAATGAGTCCCAGAAGGACAGGCCGTTGTACGTCGGGTCCGGGCCGGTCAGTCCGGGCCAGCGGCCGGGATCCGCGCCGAAGTCGAAGCGCCCGCTGTCCACGACGACCCCGCCGATGCCGGTGCCGTGGCCGGACAGGAACTTGGTGGTGGAGTGCACGACGATGTCGGCGCCGTGTTCGAGGGGCCGCAGCAGGTAGGGGGTGAGCACGGTGTTGTCGACGACGAGCGGGACACCGGCCTCGTGGGCGATGCGGGCGACCGCCTCGGTGTCGAGGACGTTGCCGCGCGGGTTGCCGAGGGTCTCGCCGAAGAACGCCTTGGTGGTGGGCCGTACGGCCGTGTACCAGGCGCCCAGGTCGTCCGGGTCGTCGACGAAGGTGACGTCGATGCCGAAGTCGGCGAACGTGTGCTCCAGCAGGGTGCGGGTGCCGCCGTACAGGGACGACGAGGCGACGATGTGGTCGCCCGCGCGGGCCAGGTTGAGCAGGGCGAGGCTGGTCGCGGCCTGGCCGCTGGCCACGGCGACCGCCGCCGAACCGCCCTCCAGGGCGGCGATCCGCTCCTCCGCCACCGCGGTGGTCGGATTCGACAGCCGGGTGTACGCGTGGGTGGCGAGGTCGGCCAGTTCGAAGGCCGCGGCGGCGTGCCCGGTGTCCCGGAAGAGATAGCCGGCGGTCGCGTGGATCGGTACCGCCCGCGCGCCGGTGGCCGGGTCGGGGACCGCGCCGGCGTGTACCTGCCGGGTCTCGAAGGCCCAGTCGGCGGTGCTCATCGGCCGCCCTCCTGCCTGGCCAGGACGTCGGACCACCAGCGTTCGGCGACCCGTGGATGCGAGCGGAGCCAGCCGACGACCGCGTTCTCACCGAAGGCGGCGAGCAGCGGATTGCCCGGGTCGTCGGTGACGCCCCGGCTCAGCGCGGCCAGTTCGGGAGGGAGGCTCAGCGGCTTGACGACCGCGTCCAGGCGCGGGCCGAGGAAGAAGGGGATCGAGTAGCGGTCGATACCCGGCTGCGGGCTGACGACCCGGTGCCGAGTGGCTTTCAGATAGCCCTGGGTGGCGATCTCCAGCATCTCGCCGATGTTGAACACGAAGGCGTCGGGCACCGGCACCGCGTCGATCCAGCCGCCGTCCTCGCGCTGCACCTGGAGACCGCCGACGTCGTCCTGCTGGAGGAGGGCGAGGTAGCCGTAGTCCTTGTGCGCGCCCACCCCCTGGTCGGCGTCCTGCGCGGCCCGCGGCGGATAGTGCACGATCTTCACGTGGACGGCCGCCTCGTCGTCGAACCACTGGTCGAAGTAGCCCTCGTCCTGTCCGAGCGCCGCCGCGAGGGCACGCAGCACCTCCCGGCTGACCCGCAGGGCCTCCGCCTGCCAGCGCAGCACGATGTCCTTCAAGTCCGGGAGCGCGGAGGGCCATTGGTTGGGGCCGACCAGGCGCAGGTAGTCGGGGTCGTCCGGGCCGGTGTCCAACGCCGCCCGCTCCGGACCGATGTCGATCTGCTCCCGCCAGTCGGCGCTGCCCGCCGTGTACTCGGTACCGGTGCGCGTATAGCCGCGGAACTGGGGCGAGTTGAGGTTCTCGATCGCCAGCCGCTGCTTCTCGGGCAGGGCGAAGAAGGCGCGTGCCGCGGCCAGCGCCTCGTCCCGCAGAGCTGTGGGGACACCGTGTCCGGTGACGTAGAAGAACCCCACCTCGTGGGCCGCGGACCGGAGTTCGGCGAGAAAGGCGGCACGGTCCGTGTCCGCGGCACGGAAGCGGGAGATGTCGATGACGGGCAGGGCTGTGGGCTGGGCCATGGGGGTTCCTTCGCGGCAACGGCGGTCGGCCGCCCCTCACAACTCGCCCTGGGTACGGGCTAGTCGAGGGCAGCCGGAAAGAGCAGACGGGAAGAGAGGAACGAGGTCGCGAGCCGTGGGACGGCGGTCAGCAACAGACCTGGTCGAACTGGTCGGCGCGGCGGCTCACCCAGAACGGGTCGAGCAGCACCGTGTGTGCCGGGCCAGTGGTTTCCATGGCCGGATGAAAGCACACCCGGGATCGGTGCGTCCACCACGCGTCCCAGCGGGCGAGACAGGACCGCTCCGCCGACGCGCAGTGCCGTCGACCCGGGCGACGGCACCCGCCCCCGTGCGCGGCACAGTGGATGCGGCGGCGGGGAACGCCCACGGACCGGCCATGGATCAGTCGGGGAACTCGGGCCCCACCGCGGTTCGGGCGCCGAGTGTTCTTCCCCTGCCCCAGCCGAGTTCGCGGCGGTATCCGCCGAGCAGGCCGGACCGCTCCAGCTCGCCCGCGTCGTGGAAGCGCGAACCCGGAGCGGCCGCGGTCACCAGCGGCGCGACGAAGAGGGCGTCGGTGGGGCAGTACGCCTCGCACTGGAAGCAGGTCTGGCAGTCACCCTGTCTCGCGATCACCGGGACGCCGTCCGGGCCGCGGTCGAACACGCGCGTCGGGCACACGTCGATGCACAGGTCGCAGCCTGTGCAACGGTCCCGTTCGACGATCTCGATCACGCGGCCCGACCTCCTCCGGCGAGCGCCGCCCGAGGCGCGGACTCCGGACGGCTCCAGACCTCGTCTAGCCCGCCCGTGAGCAGCCGGTAGTGCTGGGCCGGGTCCTGCGCCGGCCGGTCGATGCGCTTGTGCATGCCGCGCGACTCCGTCCGCCGCAGGGCCGCGTGGTACATCCAGCGGCCGTGCGCGACCATCGCGGCCGCCTCCCTGGCCCGGAACAGGTCCTCGCCGCGTGCGCCCAGCCCTTCGCGCACCGCGGTCCACGTCCCGTGCAGGAAGCGCAGGGCCGGGCCCAGCCGGTCCGCGTGCCGCAGGTAGTTGCGGTCGTACGGCAGCACCTGGCGCTGTACGTCGGCGACGACCTCGCGGTGGCCGACCGTCACGGCACCGGTCGGCCGCAGACCGGCCGTGCCGACCGCCCGCAGCCCGTGGCCGGGACGGCCTCGCCGGGTGGCGAACGCGGCGGCGCCCCGGCCCGCCCAGCTGCCCGAGGAGTCGGCCCTCGGGGCGTTGTGGCTGCCGCCTCGGGTGAAGCCGCCGCAGATCAGCTTGCGTGCCGTGGTGTCCCCGGCCGCGTACAGGCCGGGGACGTCGGTCGAGCAGTCGTGGCCGGCGATGCGTACTCCGCCCGTCCCGCGCACGGTGCCCTCGGCCAGCAGGGTGATCTCGAAGAGGTCCGTGAACGGGTTGATGCCCAGCCGGTCGAAGACGAGGAAGGTGTTCGGCTGCCCCTTGCGCATCGCTCGCTGGTCGTCGGGCGTCGCCCGGTCGAAGCGGGCGTAGACCGGTTCCCTGAGCAGCGCCCGCGCGATCGCCGACCTGCCGCCCTTGCTGGCCGCCCCTTCGAGTACCGAACCGTCGGCACGGTAGAAGCTCGCCCAGGAGTAGTAGGCCGTCTTGGTCAACGACGTGCCCTTGGGAGCGATGGCATAGGCGTTGGAGAACTCCATCCCGGACAGCTGTGCTCCCGCCTCCACGGCCAGCAGTGCGCCGTCCCCGGTGTTGACGTCACAACCGAGGGTCTTGGACCGGAAGGCGCAGCCGCCGGCGGCGAGCACGACCGCACCCGCCTCGATGCGCACGCTCTCACCGGTCGTACGGTCCAGCGCCCGCGCGCCCGACACGACCGAGTCGGCATCGACCAGCAGCTCCAGTGCGGGTGTGTGGTCGAGGATGCGTACGCCCAGGCGCTGTACGCGGATCCCCTGCCGGCGCATGTACTCGGGGCCTTGGAGGTCACCGCGGAGCTGACGGCCGTGAGCGTCCATGGGGAAGGGGTAACGCTGGACCCGGGCGAGCTCGTCCATGCGGGCGTGGGTCTCGTCGAGGACCCGGGCCATCCAGTCCCGGTCGGCGAGGTGGCCGCCGAGGCCCTCCCGGCTCGCCATGGCGGCCTCGCGCAGTTCGGGGACGTCGTCGACGTACCAGATGCCGGTGCCGACCGATGCGGTCGCTCCGCTCGCACCCGTGTGGCCCTTGTCGGCCAGGACGACGTCGGCGCCGGCCTGGGCGGCCTTGATCGCCGCCCAGGTGCCGGCGGGGCCGCCGCCGATCACCAACACGTCGGTTTGGAGGGTCTGTTCGGAATCGGTGCTCGTCATGGCATGCGTTCCTTCCCGCGACGGGGATCAGGGTCAGGGGATCAGGGCTTGAGGCGGCCCGTGGCGAACATGGCGGCGGACCATGCCGAGAGCGCGGCGGCTAGGGCCCAGACCACCAGCAGGGCCCAGCCCGCGCCGACGTCGCCCTGGCCGAGGAAGCCGATCCGCTCGACCTGGACCAGCCAGAAGACCGGGTCGAGGTGGCTCAGGACGTCCCAGACCGGCGGGAGCCGGCGGACCGAGTAGAAGACGCCGCCGAGGAAGCCCAGCGGCAGCAGGATGATCGACTCCATGGAGTAGACGTGGTCGAGGGACTTGGCGAGGCTGCCCGCGATCACGCCAACCTGCGCGGCGACCAGGAGCACGCCGAGCGTTCCGAAGAGCAGGACGAAGGGGCGGGCGACGCTACCGCTCCCGGTGAGCGGGAGGGCCACCGCCAGAACTCCCCCGCCCACGATCGTCCCTCGGGCGATACCGCCGCTCACCAGCGCCGCGTTGATCTCCCACCAGCGCAGCGGGCTGGCGAACACGTCGTGGATGTACCGGTCGCGGCGGGCCTCGAACAGGCTGGTCGTGCCGTTGAAGAAGCCCACGTTGACGATCGCCTGCGCGAAGAGGCCGGGCACGATGAAACGGCCGTAGGAGACACCGTCGATCGTGTCGACGTGGCCGCCGAGGGCGGAACCGAAGACGACGACGAACAGCACGGTCGACAGCACCGGGCCGACGACGCTGTAGCGCCAGATCGTCAGGAAGCGCAGGATCTCCCGCTCCAACAGCCAGAGGAACGGCGCCCGTTCGGGCTTGAAGGGCTCGTCGTACGACGGGAGGGCCGCCGCGTCCGGGGTGCCGGTCATGCCACCCCCTCCCCCGTGATCACCCGGTCGTAGACCTCCGAGATGTCCCGCGCCCCGTAACGGCTGCGCAGGGAGGCCGCGGAGCCGCGGTCGACGATCCGGCCGGCCCGCAGCAGGGCGATCTCGTCGCACAACGTCTCCGCCTCCTCCAGGTAGTGCGTCGTGAGCAGGACAGTGGTGCCGGCCGCGTTGAGGCCCTTGACCAGCCGCCAGATCTCCGAGCGCAGCTCCACGTCGACACCGGCCGTCGGCTCGTCGAGGATGAGCAGCCGGGGGCGGTGCATGAGCGCCCGCGCGATGACGAGCCGGCGCTGCATCCCGCCGGACAGTTCGTAGGCGCGGGCGTCGGCCTTGACGTCGAGGCGGAACACGGCGAGCAGTTCGTCCGCGCGCCGAACCGCCGCCCTCCGGCCGATGCCGTGGTATCCGGCGTGGTAGATCAGCATCTGACGGATCGACAGGAACCGGTCGACGTTGATCTCCTGCTCGGCAAGACCGAGCAGCCGACGCGCCTCCCGGGTCCGGTGGTCGTGGCCGAAGACGGTGAGGGTGCCGGTGGTGGGCCGGACTATGTTGCACACCGAGCCGATCAGCGTGGTCTTGCCGGCGCCGTTCGGGCCGAGCAGACCGAAGAAGGCCCCGTCGGGGATCTCCAGGTCCAGCCCGGCCACCGCGGTGAAGCCGTCCTCGTACGTCTTGCTGAGCCCCTTCACGCGCAGGGCGGGAGGTCCGGTGTCAGCCATCGGAGCGGTGGAACTGGTTGGCCGGTACCGGCAGTCCGTAGTGCTCGCGCAGCGTCGTGCCCTCGTACTCCTCCCGGAACAGGCCCTTGCCGCGCAGGATCGGCAGCACGTGCTCGACGAAGGCCGCCAGGCCGGACGGCAGGGCCGGTGCCATGATGTTGAATCCGTCGGCGGCACCGCCCTCGAACCAGGTGATGATCGTGTCCGCCACCTGCTCGGGCGTGCCGACGAACTCGAAGTGGCCGCGACCGCCCCCGAGCCGCGAGATGATCTGGCGGACCGTCAGCTTCTCTCGTACGGCGAGCTCGATGATGAGGTCGGAGCGGCTCTGCGAGCCCTCCAGTTTCGGCCGGGCGAGGACGAAGTCCGGCAGCGGGGCGTCGAGTTCGAACACCGACGGCTCGGTCTCGAAGATCGATGCCAGCTGACGCAGCCCGTACTCCGGTACGCGCATCTCGTCGAACTCCTTCGCCAGCGCTCGCGCTTCCTCCTCGGTCGACCCGATGTACGGGACGATCCCCGGCAGCACGATCACGCCGTCCGGGTCCCGTCCCGCGGCCCTGGTCCTGGCCTTGATGTCGGCGTAGAAGGCGGTCGCGCGCTCGTACGTCCGGTGGGCGGTGAAGATCGCCTCGGCGTGCCGGGCCGCGAAGTCCTTGCCGTCCTCGGAGGAGCCGGCCTGCACGAGCAGCGGGTAACCCTGCGGCGGACGCTCGACGTTGAGCGGGCCGGCCACCGAGAAGTGCGTGCCCCGGTGGTCGAGCCCGTGCAGCCGGGCCGGGTCCGCGTAACGCCCCGTGGCCTTGTCCGCCACGACGGCCTCGGACTCCCAGCTGTCCCACAGCGCCTTGGCGACCTGGAGGAACTCGTCGGCCCTGGCGTAGCGCCGGGCGTGGTCGGGACGGTCGACGAGGCCGAAGTTGGCCGCCTCGTCGGCGCCCGCCGAGGTGACGATGTTCCAGCCGGCGCGGCCGCCGCTGACGTGGTCGACCGAGGCGAGGCGACGGGCCAGGTTGTAGGGCTCGTTGTACGTCGACGACACGGTCGCGATGAGGCCGATCCTGCTGGTCGCCTGGGACAGGACGGTCAGCAGCGTCAGCGGTTCGAGCTGGCCCGGCGGCCGGAACTCGCCGGTGCCGTTCAGGGCCGGGCCGTCGGCGAGGAACAGCGAGTCGAACTTGGCGCTCTCGGCCAGCCGGGCCAGCTCGATCCAGTGCCGCAGGTCGAAGTCCGCCCGCGGGTTGCTGTGCGGGAGCCGCCAGGCGGCCTCGTGATGGCCGGCCTCCATGAGGAAGGCGTTGAGGTGGAGCCGGCGTCGTCTCTCGCCCACGGGGTTCACGAGGCTCATGACGTGACCTCCAGCTTCGAGCTGTCGTACCCGGCCGGGAGGAGGTTGTCGGTGATCGACCCGACGTCGACCGTCTTGGTGATCTGGCCCGCCTCCAGGAAGGCGTCGGCGAGCTTCTGCTCCGCCGCGATGTCCGACTTCTCCACCGGGGTGACCCGGGTCTCGAAGGTCTTCAGGGAGGCCTTCGCGTCGGCCAGGGGGATGCCCTCCTCCTTGGATATCGCCTCCGCGTACTTGTCCTCGTGCTGGACGGCCCAGGCGAACTCGTGGGCCAGCCGCTTGAGGACGTCCGTGAGGGCCGCCCGCTTCGTCTTGTCGTTCAGCGACTTCTCGCTGGCGACGTAGTAGCTGCTGGTCTGGTCGATGGGCGGGAGACCCTTCGCCAGGATCCGCGCACCGTTCTTGACCGCGATCGCCGACTGCGGGTTCCAGATGGACCAGGCGTCCACCTTGCCGGTGTTGAACGCCGTGGCACCGGCCGCCGGGTCGAGGAAGACGAGTTTCACGTCCTTGGGGCCGAGACCGACGCTCTTGAGCGCGTTCAGGGCGAGACCGTGGGCCGAACTGCCCTGCGGGACGGCGAGTTTCTTGCCCTTGAGGTCCGCGAGCGTCTTCAGGGTCGAGCCCTTCGGCACGATGATGTTCTCGTTCGCCTGGTCGGGCCTCAGGGATCGGTTCACGGCGACGACCTTGAAGCCGTACTCCTTCGCGGCGCCGGTGATCGGCGGTACGTCGCCGACGCTGCCGAGGTCGATGTCGCCCGACGCGGCGGCCTGGACGAGCGGCGGGCCGTAGGTGAAACGGGCGAACTTCACCTTGTACGGCGCGTTGTCGAAGACTCCGGTGATCTTCGCCAGCTCCTGGCTGCCGTCGCCGCCGTTGTCACCGATGGTGAACGTGTACTTCTTCCACTCGGGGTGGCTGCCGGCGCTCGATCCGCTCAGGTTGCTGAGCGGTGCCGCCGCCTCCGACTCCGTTCCGCATGCGGCGAGGGGGCCCGCGAGGGCGAGCAGGCCGAGGGCGCCGACGATTCGGGAGGATCTTGTGGGCATGGTTCTCACGTGCTTTCTGTGCTGGGACGGGAGTATGCGGGGGGGGATGACTCGCTTGGACTCGGTTGGATTCGGTGGGCTTCGGTCGGTTTCAGTGCTGGTTGGCGAGACCGAGGTCTTCCAGGAGCGCGGAGCGGATCTCCTCGCGGGCGACGCTCGCCTCGCGGTCCGCGGCGGACAGCTCGACGCGGTGCGAGGTGCCGATGCGTCCGTTGCTCATGACGACGACCCGGTCGGCCAGCGCGATCGCCTCGTCGACGTCGTGGGTGACGAGCAGCATGGCCGCGTGATGCTTGCTGCGCAGCGCCCGCACGAGGTCGTGCATGCGCAGCCGGGTGATCGCGTCGAGTGCCGCGAACGGCTCGTCGAGCAGCACGAGTTCGGGCTCCGAGACCAACGCCCGTGCCAGGGAGACCCGTTGGGCCTCGCCGCCGGAGAGCTCCTTGGGCCATGCCTTCTCGCGGCCCGCGAGTCCGACCTCGGCGAGCACGTCGAGGGCCCGTTGGTCGGCGTCCGGTCCGCGCAGGCCGAGGGTGACGTTGCGCAGCACCCGCTGCCACGGCAGCAGCCGGTCGGCCTGGAAGACGATCGCGCGCCTGGCCGGGACCTCCACCCGCCCGCCGTCGGGCCGGTCGAGACCGGCGAGCAGACGCAGGAGGGTGCTCTTGCCGCAGCCGGAGGGGCCCAGGAGGACCACCAGCTCCTCGTCGGCGATGGTGAGGTCCAGCTGGTCCAGGACGATCCGGTCGCCGAACCGCCGGACGACCTTCTCCACGACGGCGCCGGTCTGCTGCCGGGGCTGTGTCCCAAGGGTGGTGCTCATGACGCCTCATAACTGGGACGCCACCGCAGCAGCACCCGCTCGAGAACCCGGACGAACTGGTCGGCGAGCAGACCGAGGAGCGAGTAGATCACCAGCCCCACGAAGACCTGGTCGGTCTGCAGGTACGTCTGCCCCTGCGTGATGAGGAAGCCGAGGCCCTTGTCGGCGTTGACCGTCTCGGCCGCGACCAGGCCCAGGACGCTGTACGCGAGCGAGAACCGGAGGCCCACCAGGAATCCGGGCAGGGCGCCGGGCACCAGCACCCGCGTCACCAGCCGCCAGGTGCCCGCACCCGTCGTCCGCGCCATCTCGATCAGCCGTTGGTCGACACCGCGGATCGCGGCGAAGAGGTTGACGTACATCGGGACGCCGGCGCCGAACGAGATCAGCAGCACCTTCGTGAGCTCGTCGATGCCGAACCACACGATCATCAGCGGCAGTACCGCCAGCAGCGGGATCGTGTTCAGGATCTGCACGACGCCGTTGAACAGGTACTCGCCGCTGCGCAGCAGCCCGCCCAGTACCCCGCTGACGATGCCCACCGTCAGGCCGATGGCCAGGCCGATGCCGGCACGTTGCAGCGAGATGGCCAAGTCGGGCCCGAGGACGCCTTGTCGCCACAGGTCGACGGCGGACCTGACGATGGAGGTCGGCGCCGGGGCATAGGTCTTCTGCAGCACTCCGGCCCTGGCCAGAATCTCCCAGGCGATGAGGATCAGGGCCGGAGTGGTGTAGATGCCCAGGGGCCACCGCAGCCGCTCGCGGAGTGTGCGCAGCGGGGTCCGGCGGCGGGCGTCGCTCGGCAGGAAGACCTCGCGTCCGGGCGGACTCGCCGTCTCGGCGACCACCGGCACGACGGCCGGCCTCTTGAGGCTGACCTCGGTCATGTCGCCGCCTCCAGCACATGGTCGTCCGACGTCTCGCTGTCGACGGCGAGCACGTTCGTGGTCCCGTCGGCGGCCGGCAGGTTCGGGTGGGCGGTCGTCAGGTCGCCGAACCACCCGGCCACCCGCTCCTGACCGGCGTTGTCGAGGTGCACGTCGTCGAACACGATGGCCTTGTGCTCGTCGAGGGCATGGCGGAGCGCCGTGATCGTCGAGAGTTCGGCGGGCGCGGCGAGGTCGACTCCGTCGACGAAAGCGCCGATGCGGCCTGTGAGTTTACGGATGGTCGGAGGCATGAGGATGTCCCTCTCCAGGAATTCGGCGCACTGCTGGGTGCTGGGAGTCGGAGTGAACGAGTGACGAGCAGCGGTGAACGGCTGCGCAGCCGGTACTCGGTCCGGCAGCGATGTGCGGGCCCGACGACCTCGCGAGGAATGCCGGGTCAGGTCAAGCCGTGCGGTGGAGGTGCGGCGACAGCGTCGATCGGCGCGTGCTGCCTGGGGGTGCCCTGTGCAAACCCCGCCCGACCCGCGCCACTTGTGGGAAATGTCCTCGCCCCGCAGCCGACGGCGCATCCCCTGCCGGTCTCGGCCACGCCGTGCGCCCCCCTCCCCGAGGGAGCCGGGGAGCCGGGGGCCAGGGAGTCAGGGGGGAGAAGCAGTCGTGCGGTGGACACCGGCCGTTGCCGAGAGCCGCTCAGTGGCGGATCAGCGACACGCCTTCCGGTTCAACGGCAACAGAACGCGCTGGAGACGTGCGCCAGGTCTATGTGGCGCCTCCGGGTCAAGTCCACGCGCGGTGTCATGGAACGTGAGTTGAGCAGACGTCCACGCCGTCGGTCAATATGTTCCGGACAGCCCTCACATTGCGGAAACATCGGCCGCCGTGGAGAGGGGGACCGCGGCCGGGGCGCACATACGGTTGACCAGGTCGGTCTTCGGCGCGTTGGGGCCCCGCGCGCCGGGAGCGCCGCGCGGCGCCGGAACGGCGCACTGGCTCGAAGGCCACCACACGGACGCCGACCGCGAGGAGCCGCCCGGGGCGATCGCCCGGGGCGGCTCAGGGACCGGCGCAGTCCGTCGGGGCGGATGCGGCGGCCGTCTCTCGTCAGGTGCGCTGCTGCTCCGAGAGCGCCTTGGTGAAGTGGGTGACGGGACGCTCCACCCGTTCGCCGTCGACGGTGATGTCGACCGCCTCGTTGTAGAAGGCGAGGAGCCCCTGGACGGCGCCGACCGCGGGCAGCGGGTCCGGGTAGCTCCAGACGACGTTCGGGGGCACGTCGGACCCGCCGCGCCAGGACCAGTACTCGGCGGTGCCCTTGTAGGGGCAGCCGGTGTGGTGGTCGGTGGCCTCCAGCAGGTCGAGGCGGACGTCCTCGCGCGGGACGTAGTAGCGCGTGGGCAGGCCGGTTTCGAAGAGCAGGACCGGCCGGCGGGTGTCCGCGACGACCGTGCCGTCGATCTCGATCACGAGGTGGCGGCTGCTCGGGACGGCGTCCACCCGCTTGTGCGGGTCACGGGGGTGGACGAAGATCTCTTCCTCCTCCTCGTACCAGTGGTCCAGGCCCCGGCCGACGCGCCGGAACCACTCGAAGGCGATGTGGTCCGCCAGGTCGGCGGCCGGGAAGGTCCAGGCGGCGTTCTCCAGCAGTTCGCCGTCGACCTCGACGTCGTAGAAGATCCGCGAGCCGGTGTGCGTGCCCGTCGGGGGGTTCTTCGCGGGGCGGAGCAGGTCCTCGCGGACTTCCGCGCGCGGGAACGCGTACAGCGGGACGGGAACACCCGGCTCCCAGACGAGGACGGGGTGCCGGCTGTCGACGACTGTGACGTCGCCGTGGCGGCCGCGCACCCAGCGCTCGCTCGGCTCCCACAGGAGCCCCTCGGGAGTGGTCCGCACGGCCTGTGCGGTGGGGAACGTGCTCATGAGCGACTCTCCTCCAACTGGTTCACGCGCTGACTTCGGCGACGTAGGGGCGGTTCTCCCGCCAGGCCGCGAGCTGCTCGGGGCGGCCGAAGACCCGCAGGTACTCCTCGACGTTGCCGCTGGCACGCTCCCACACCGAGACGGGCTCGAAGTCGGAGCCGTCGGGGTCGGCGAAGGCCGGCAGCGGTTCCACGACCGTGTCCAGGCTCGGGTGGACGAACACCGCGGACGAGCGCCGCGTCACCGAACCGCCGGCCACCACCCGGTGCCGTCCGGGGCGCAGCCTGCCGTCCGTCCAGTTGGTCAGCAGGGTGCCGGTGAACACCTGCAGGGCGTCCGGCCGGATCGGCACCGGGGTCCAGGTGCCGTCGGGACGCTGGCCCTGCAGGCCCGCGTAGTCACCCTCCTGGTGGAGCACCGTGAGCGCGGAGCTGTCGGCGTGTTCCAGGAGGAGGAGCTTCTCCTCGTCCGACGCGCCGTCGTAGGGCCACTTGGGGTAGTTGTTGACGACCAGCGTCGTGTAGACGTCGTCGCCGAGCGGGAAGGTCTCCGCGGGCACGTCCAGTACGCGGGCGTACAGGGTGAGGACGCGGCGGGCGACGGCCACGAACGCGTCGTGGTAGCGGTGGGTCGCGCTCCGCAGGGCGGGCTCCTGCGGCGGCCACACGTTGGCGTGTGCGTAGAGGGTGGCGTGTTCCGGGGTGAGCCCGGCGGCCTCGGCCGCGTCCGTGTCGTCGTACTGGCCGATGTTGAACCGTTCGAGTTCCAGGCGGCCGAAGTCGTCGGGCCACTGCCGCCAGCCGCGGTAGGGGTGCCCGGTGGGGCTGGCCAGCTGCTCCTTCTCGTCGCGGGGCAGGTCGAGGACGCGGCGGAAGCCGTCGTTGAACCCGGCGATCACCTCGGCGGGGACACCGTGGTTGACCACCTGGATGATGCCGATGGTCTCGGCGGCGCGGCGCACGGTGGCCAGCAGGTCCTCGGGGGCGTCGTCGGCGAGGGCGGCGGCGAGGTCGATGACGGGGATGTCGTCCGACATGGCGGGTGCTCCTTCGGGGATCGGTTCAGTGGGTCAGGGGGCGCAGGACGTCCGCGAGGGCCTGCGGATCGGCGTGGACGGTGACGATGTCGCCGTCGGGTACCTGGGCGCGGAAGCGGTCGAGGGACCCGGCGTCCAGCGGGCCGCCCTCGGTGCGGACGAGCAACGGGGCGGGGACGGCGGCGAGTTGCTCCCAGAGGGTCTCGTCGTCGAGTTCGGTGGGTGCGTCGGTGGGGAGGCTGCCGAGGTGGTGACGCCAGGACCAGGTGCCGTCCGCGCCCCGTTCGCTCTCCAGTTCGGCCGTGCGGGCGGCGCCGGTCGCACCGCGTTCTTCCAGCCAGGCCGCCGCCTCATCGCGGGTGGTGAACTCGGGGCTGGGCGTGGGCCACAGCCGCAGGCCGGGTGAGAGCGTGCCGGGCAGCGCGTCGACGAGGACGAGGCGTCCCGCGCTGTGCGGGAACTTCGCCTTCAGCGCGATGGCGGCCAACGCGCCGAACCCGGCCCCGGTGACGGGCACCCCGCCCGGGGCGAAGGAACGGACGGTCTCCTCCAGCGTGGCGGCCAGTCGTCGCGGGCGGTAGTCGCCCCGGCCGCGCCTGCTGGAGCGGCCGTGGCCGGGCAGGTCCAGGGCGACGGCGGGCCGGTCCAGGGCCAGCAGGACGTCGTCCCAGGCGCGGGCGCTGGAACCGGCGTCGTGGAGCAGGACGAGGGTGGGCTTCTGCGGGTGCCAGAAGACGCCGCCGACGTGGCCGCCGCTGGCCACGGTCACCCAACGGCGTTGGATGACGGGCGCGTTCGGCAGGCCGGCGAACTCCTCGGCGGCGGTGCTCGTGGTCGTGGTCATGAGGACTCCCGGGGCTCGGGGGGTATCGGGTCACAAGAGGTCGGACACTCTCGGCACGGCGGTGGCGGGGATCCCGGCCGGCAGGTCGGCGGGGGCGAGGTGACAGCGCACGACATGGCCCGCGCCCAGATCGCGTTCCGGCGGCGGTACGTCCTCGCACAGTCCGTCGATCCGGCGGGTGCAGCGGTCGGCGAAACGGCAGCCGCTCGGTCGGGCCGGGGCGTTGTCCGGGGGTTCGGGCGGGCTCGTCGTCACCGGGCGCGCGGCGGCCTCGACCAGCAGGGCCGTGTAGGGATGCGACGGACCGGCCAGTACGTCGCCCGCGGGCCCCTCCTCGACGATCACGCCGCGGTACATCACGGCGATCCGGTCGGCCAGGTAGCCGACGACCGCGAGATCGTGCGAGATGAACAGGTACGACGTCCCGGTACGGTCCCGCTGGTCGGCCAGTACCTCCAGTACCGCCGCCTGCACGCTGACATCCAGGGCGGACACGGGTTCGTCGCAGATCATCAGGTCGGGGCGGCCCGCGAAGCCGCGGGCGATCGAGACGCGCTGTTTCTGCCCGCCGGAGAGCCGGGCGGGGCGGCGACCGAGGAGATCGGGGTCGATACGGGTGCGGTCCAGGAGTGCGTCGAGGGACGTACCCGAGGAATCTCCCAGGGTGGCGAGTGCTCTCCTCAGGACCGTGCGCACGGTGTGGCTGGGGTTGAGGGAGGCGTCCGGGTTCTGGAAGACCATCTGGATGCGCGGGCGCAGGCGCGCGTCGCGCCGGGCGAGGCGTGCGGGCAGGGGCTCGCCGCTCAGCCGCAGGTCGCCCTCACCGTCGGGGGCGAGGCCCGCGACGGCGCGGGCGAGGGTGGTCTTGCCGCTGCCCGACTCCCCCACCAGGCCCAGGACTTCACCCTCACGGATCGTCAGATCGACATGGTCGACCGCGACGGTCTGCCCGAACCGCCGTACGAGGCCCCGCACTTCCACGAGGGCGGCAGGCGTCTCGCCCGGCCGCTCGCTGCCCGCCTCCGCGCCGGCCTCCACCGTGGCCTCCCCCGGGTGCAGGCAGCGCACCGCCCGGCCCGGCACGGCCCCCGCGTCCAGCGGGGGTTCGACTGCCCGGCAGGCGTCCTCGGCCAGGGCGCAGCGTGGTGCGAAGGCGCAGCCGGTCGCGGTCTCGCCGGGCAGGGGCAGCCTGCCGGGCAGGGGCCGCAGCGGGCGCTCGTGCCGCGTGACGCCGAGGACCGGGACGGCCGCCAGCAGGCCCGCGGTGTACGGATGGGCAGGGGCGGCCAGGACCTCACCGACCCGCCCGGTCTCGACGAGGCGTCCCGCGTACAGCACGCCCACGCGATCACACATGCGGCCGATCAGGCCGAGGTCGTGGCTGACGAAGACCACCGCGGCATTCAGCCGGCCGCGCAACTCCCTCAGCAGGCCCAGGACTTCGTGCTCGACCGAGGCGTCGAGCCCCGTCGTCGGCTCGTCCAGGATCAGCAGCCGTGGCTGTACTGCGAGGGCGGCGGCGATCACGACGCGTTGTTGCTGCCCGCCGGACAACTGGTGCGGGTAACGCCGTACGAGCCGCTCCGGGTCGGGCAGCCGCACGGTACGCAGGAGTTCGACGGCGAGTCCGGCACTCTCACGACGTGACAGACCGCGCCCGCGCAGCACTTCGGCCAGCTGCCTGCCGATCCGCATCGTCGGGTCCAGGGATCCCGCCGCGTCCTGGTGCACGAAGGCGAGCCGGGACGCCCGCCACTCCCGCAACCGCCGCCCGCCGAGGCCCAGTACGTCGGTGCCGTCCAGCCGTACACCGCCGCCGAGCACCCGCCCGCCCGGCGCGAAGTGCCGGGCCAGTGCGTACGCGAGGGTCGACTTGCCACAGCCCGACTCGCCGACCAGGCCGAAGATCTCGCCGGGTGCGACGGTGAACGACACGTCGTACAGGACCTGGGCGGAGTCGTACGCGGTGCACAGTCCCTCGACGACGAGCCCCTGTTCGTCCGTGCTCATGCGGCCGCACCTCCCGCCGCCCGCCGTGAGGTGTCCGCGACCAGCGCCACCCCTACCACCAGGGAGACGATCGCCAGGGCGGGCGCCAGGACCGTCCACGGCGCGTTGTACAGCCACACCCGGTTGTCGGCGACAGCCGCGCCCCACTCCGGTGAGCCGGGCGGCTGGCCGAGGCCCAGGAAGGAGAGGGTCGCGGCGGCGAACACCGCGTCCCCAAGCCGTGAGGTCGCCTCGACGTACACCGTGGAGCGGACGTTGGGCAGGATCTCGCGGCCGAGCAGCGACCACAGGGGCTCACCGCGCAGCCGGGCCGCCTCGACGTACGGCTTTCCCCGCTCCACGAGGGTCGCCGCCCGTACGCTGCGCGCGACCAGGGTGGTGAGGGCGGTCGCGACGACGAACACGAGCACCGGCGTCGAGCGGCCCAGGAAGGCCACGAACAGCACCGCGGCGATGATGGCCGGAAAGACCACGACGGCGTCGACGATCCGCATCACCACGTCGTCCAGCCAGCCGCCCACCCCGCCCGTGACCAGCCCGATCACGGTGCCGGCCAGGACGGCCAGCGCGGTCGCGGCCGGCGCCACCGCCAGCACGGGGCGTGCCCCGGCAAGGGTGCGGGAGAACACGTCACGGCCGAACTGGTCGGTACCCAGCCAGTGTTCACCGCTCGGCGACAGGAACCGGTCCTGTGGACGCTGTACGTCCGGTGCGTACGGCACCAGGTGCGGCCAGAACAGGGCGACCGCGGTCCACAGCACGATCACGGCGGCTCCGACGGCGGAGGCGCCGGGCAGTCGGCCGCGTCGGCCAGGTCGGCCCAGTCGGCCCAGCGGTCGCAGGGCTGTCGATGCGGTGCTCATGCCGCACCCCCGAGCCGTATGCGCGGGTCCAGCAACCGGTGGACGAGGTCGGCGAGCAGCACGACCAGCATGTAGAGGGCACCCAGCACCAGGGCGCTCGCCTGGAGCGTCGGCAGGTCCTTGTCCTGCGCCGACTGCAGCAACAGGGCCCCCGCACCGGGGTAGTTGAAGAGCAGTTCGACCACGACGATGCCGCCGAGCATGTACTGCAGCTGGACGCCGAGGGCGCTGGTGGCCGGCACCGTGGCGTTGCGCAGCACGTGCCGCAGGACGATCCGCGCCGGGCCGGTGCCGCGCAGCCGGGCCGCGCGGACGTAGGGCCCCTCGACGACGGCGACGGTGCTGGCGCGCACGTGCCGGGCGACATAGCCGGTGCAGACCAGCACCAGCGAGATCGCCGGCAGGAGCAGATGCCACAGGGTCTGTCCCAGGCCGTCGGCCCCGGGCTGGGTCTGCGCGGACGCGGGCAGCCAGCGCAGCTGCACGGAGAACACCACCAGCAGGACGACCCCGGTGACGAACTCCGGTGTGGCGCCGAGGGCGAGAGTCGTGGAAGTGATCGTCCGGTCCAGCGCCCGGCCGTGGTAGAGCCCCGCGATCACGCCGAGGGTGAGCGCGACCGGCACCAGCAGCACGAACGCGAACGCCGCCAGGAAGAGCGAGTGCCCCAGCCGCTCCAGGAGCAGCCCGCGCACGGGTACGTGCAGCGTGTACGACGTTCCCCAGTCGCCGGTGAGGAAGCGCCCGAGCCAGCTCCCGTACTGCACGGCGAGCGGTCGGTCGAGGCCGAGTTGGTGGTTGAGGTCCCGCACCGAACGGTCCGAGGCCTCCCGGCCCAGGACGGTGCGGGCCACGTCGCCGGGCAGTACCTGGGTGGCGAGGAAGACCAGGAGGGAGACCGCCAGCAGGGTCAGGGGGACGGCGGCGAGGCGGCGGAGCAGAAACCGGGTCATGGCTCAGACCCGGGAGACGGTGGTGAAGTCGACGTACTGGCTGGGGTGGGCCTGGACGCCGCGGAACCTGCCGCCGTCGTAGGCGCGGGCCGCACCGCTCCAGTACGCGATGACGATCGGCACGTCCTCGTGCAGGGCCTTGGCGATGATCTCCGCCTGCTTGCGCCGTTCGGCGTCGCTGGTGGCGGCGTCATAGGCCTCGGCGGCCGCGTCGAGGGCCTTGTTGGCGTACTTGGAGCCGTTCCAGACGCCGTTGCTCTTCACCATGGGGATGATGAACTGGCTGGGCACGGCTCTGCCCGCCCAACCGACCAGGTTGGCGGTGGTGAAGAGCCAGGGGGTGTCCTTGGCCTGGTCGCCGCCGTAGAACTCCTTCGAGGAGCGCTGGTCGAGGTCGACGGTGATGCCGGCCTCCTTCAACTGGCTCTGAATGGTGACCGCGTAGTCCTTGCTGGGCGGGTCGAAGGTGAGCGTGAAGCGCAGGCTCTGCAGGCCGGCCGCCTTGAGGAGTTCGGTGACCTTGGCCTTGTCCTGGGCGCGCTGCGTGATGTCGGTGGGGGCGGCCGGGAACAGCGGCGCGAACAGGTGGTCGTTGCCGAGGTCGCCGAGTCCGCTGCCGGCGGCCTGCCGCACGGCGGGCCGGTCGAGGGCGTAGGCGACGGCCTGGCGGACCTCCTTGCGGTCGAAGGGCGCCTTGTCGACGCGGAGGGTGAGCACGGTGACGCCGGTGCCCCTGACCTTGTCGACGGCGATGCCCCCGCTGTTCCCCAGCGGTTCGACGAGCGCGGGCCGGCTGAGGAACTGGGCGTCGATGTCGCCGGACTGCAGGGCGACGAGGTCGGCCTGGTCGTCGGCGTAGAACCTGACGTCCACACCGTCGAGGTAGGGCTTGGGGCCGTCCCAGTACGCGGGGTTGCGGACGAAGGCCGCGCCCGTCGACACGTCGTACGACTTGAGGGTGAAGGGGCCCGTGCCGATGCCGTGTTTCGTGAAGTCCCCGGCGTAGTCCTTCTTCAGGATCACCGCGTTGTAGTTGCCGGCCGAGACCAGGTACGGGAAGTCGGAGAAGGGCCGTTCGAGGGTGAAGACGACGGTCGAGTCGCCCTGGGCCCGCACACCGCCCGCCTTGAGGACGGTGTCGAAGGCGGACAGCGCCGCCGACTTGCTCTTCGGGTCGAGCAGCCGGTCGAACGACGCCTGCACGGTGGCGGCGTCGAGCTTCGTGCCGTCGGAGAAGGTGACACCCCCGCGCAGGGTGAAGGTCCACTCTCGGCCGGTCGCGTCCGAGGTCCACTTGGTGGCCAGCCGCGGCACCAGCTTGAAGTCCTTGTCGAGCCAGACCAGGTACTCGGCGACCAGTTGGTAGAGGGCGATCGCGGTGCCGTCGTAGGCCGTCACCGGGTCGACGGCGGTGGGCGGCGGCGGGGTGCCCACGCGGAGTGTGCCGCCGCGCTTGGCCGGGCCGGAGGCGGAGGCCGTCGCCCCGGCCGACGTGTCGTCCGCGGCGCCCGGGGCGCAGGCCGCGAGCAGGGCGGCCAGGGCACCGCCACCGGCAAGGGTGAGAAAGCCGCGGCGGGAAAGTCCGGCGGGCAGGACGTCCTGCCAGTGCTGGGGCAGCGCGCCGTCATCGGATGCAGGCATGGGTTCTCCAGGGAATGACCGACGGCACGGCACAACCGTGGGGGGCTGTACGCGGGCGTGGGCGGAGCAGGCAGGAAAGAAAAAATGGGGGAAGGTGACGAGGGGCCTGGGCCGTCAGAGGACCGGCGTGGTTCGCGCGGTCGGATGCCTCAGCGCTGCGTACAGGCACACGTGCCGACGCGCGCCAGATCCACGTGGATCCTCCGGGTCAGCAGCGTGTTCGCGGTCACGATTCATTGATAACAGCGGGGATCGGCGGCAGACAATGCGGGACTTGTTTCAGAATCGAGAAACTCTCCCGCAAAACTCCGCTCGTACACTTCCGGCATGACCGACTCCACGCGCTTCACGGCCGGCTGTCGCCGCCCCGGTTCCGACGACCACCGGCCGTCCCCGAGGCACGACACAGGAGTTGCCCCCGATGCAGCCACCCGCGCACATACGGCTCGACGGTCCGCCGCACTCTGACACCGGGAGCCGCGCCCGGTTCGGCCCCCCGTCGATCGACGACCTGCTGGCCCGGGCGCGCGTCCGCCTCGACCGGCTCACTCCCGAGGACGCGGCCGGCGAACTCGCCGACGGGGCCCTGCTGGTGGACGTCCGCGCGGACCTGGTGCGGCGGGCGGAGGGCGAGATCCCCGGCTCCCTCGTCATGGACCGCAACGTGCTGGAGTGGCGGCTCGACCCGTGCAGCGCGTGGCGCATCGAGGAGGCCACCGACCACTCCCTGCGCGCCGTCATCATGTGCTCCCAGGGCTATATGTCGAGCATGGCCGCCGCGGGACTGCACGACCTCGGCCTCGTGCGGGCCACCGACATCATCGGCGGCTACGAGGCGTGGCGCACCGCCGGCCTGCCGGTGGTGCCCGGCGGCACCATGCCCGGCTCGTACGTGGCCACCGCGCCGTCCCCGATCAGCCTCGACCCGGGCGGGCAGCGCATGCTGGTCGACGGTGCTCCTGTCGCGCTCACCCCGCTGGAGTTCCGGCTTCTGACCGCTCTCCTGCGCGGAAACGGCCGGGTGATCCCGCGTGAGGACCTGCGCGCGGGCCTGGGCGAATGGGCCGGCAGCCGCAGCCGCTCCGTCGACCTGCACGTCCACCGCATCCGCCGCAAACTCGGCCCGCGCGCCGCGGCCCTGCTCACCACGGAGCGAGGCGTGGGCTTCCGCCTGCGCGCGACACCGGCGCCCGTCGACGGCCGCTGACGGCGCGTCGCCGAGGGCGGCGGGGCAGTACGCCCCACCCCGAATTCGTCGTCGATCACTGCCGCCCGGGATCGCGGCCGGCGGTCGCGAGGTCACCGAGGTGGAGGATGAGCGAGGCGAGGGACTCGTGCGGATCCTGTCCTGCCGTGTCGACGATGACGTGCTCTCGGTCCCAGGGTGCGTAGTCGCGGTCGAGGACCTGCTGCCAGTCGGGCAGGGGCAGGTCGGGGATGTCGGTCGAGCGTGAGGTCACACGGTGGCGATGCTCGGCCGGATCCGAGCAGATCACTTCGACCTCGATGGTGGGAACGCCTGCCTTGGCGCCGACGCCCCGCCAGGTGTCGCGAGTGACGGCAAGAGGGTTGACGGATTCCGCGATCACGATGAGCCCCTGCTGCAGGTGCTCCTCTGCCAGGGCGTACCCAACCGCGTAACCGACCGGTCCGAGGGGAGGCCGGGCCAGTCCCGAGCGGACGATCGCCTGCTCGATCGTGTCGATGCGCAGGTGAACCGCACCGGTGCGGGCGGCGAGGAGGCGAGCCAGTGTGGTCTTGCCGGTGCCGGGCAGTCCGCCGATGACGATGAGCATGTGCTCATGCTGCCGCAGGGTGGCACGCCCAGGTGTCCGCGCGTAGTGACTCGCCCTCGGATCGCTGGGACACTGACCGAAGATCCAGAAATACTCGACCGTGCATGTCCCCGGTACATTGAAGCCCCCCGAGCACAGCCGCCGCCGAAGTCCCACGCATCAGCCGGCCCATGGCGTAAGGATACGAGAGCCACGTGGATCGCAAGAAGGAATCGCTGCCGCTCAGGCACCGCGCCACCGAGCACTGACGCGGGACACGGACAGGCCAACTGCCGTGAAACCAATACTGACCTGGGATAACACCAGCTCACAGGGGAGCTGGTGAAGTGAAGGGCGAGCCGTGTTCTACTACCTGCTCAAGTACGTACTGCTGGGGCCTCTGCTGAGAGTGGTGTTCCGGCCGCGGATCGAGGGCCTGGAACATGTGCCGCCGTCGGGACCCGCCATCGTCGCCGGCAACCACCTCTCCTTCTCCGACCACTTCCTGATGCCGGCCGTCCTCAAGCGGCGCATCACCTTCCTCGCCAAGGCCGAGTACTTCACGGGGCCCGGGGTGAAGGGCCGGCTGACCGCCTTCTTCTTCCGCAGCGCCGGGCAGATCCCGGTGGACCGCTCCGGCAAGGAGGCGGGCCAGGCCGCGATCCGGGAGGGGCTCGGGGTGCTGAGCAAGGGCGAGCTGCTCGGCATCTATCCGGAGGGCACCCGCTCGCACGACGGCCGCCTCTACAAGGGCAAGGTCGGGGTCGCCGTGATGGCGCTGCGCGCCGGTGTCCCGGTGATCCCCTGCGCGATGATCGGCACGTTCGAGGCGCAGCCGCCCGGCAAGGTCATCCCGAACATCCACCCGGTCGTGATCCGCTTCGGCAAGCCCCTCGAGTTCTCCCGCTACGCCGGAATGGAGCACGAGAAGGCCGTCCTGCGCGCCATCACCGACGAGATCATGTACGCCATCCTGACCCTGTCCGAGCAGGAGTACGTCGACGAGTACGCGGCCGTCGTCAAGGCCGAGCAGGCGGCGGCGAAGGGCGAGAAAGAGCGCAAGTTCCCCCGTGCGCCGCTCAGTTGAGGCCGTACGAGCGTTGAGGTCCCGCAGCTGGGGCGAGGGGCGGCCGGAGTGTTCCGGCCGCCCCTCGTCGTCGTACGGGAGCGGTTACGGCTGCGGGGTGGCGTGCGGGGTGCAGGTGACGTCCGCGCTGTCCAGCGTGCCGGTGAGCAGGTAGGTGTCGACGCGGCTGTTGATGCACGGGTTGACCAGGCCGGTCACGCCGTGCGAACCGGCGCCCTGCTCGGTGATGAGGCGGGAGCCCTTGAACCGCTGGTGCAGTTCGACGGCGCCGGGGTACGGGGTGGCGGCGTCACGCGTGGACTGCACGATCAGCACCGGCGGCAGGCCCTTGTGGGTCTTGACGTTCACCGGGGTCTGCTGCTTGACCGGCCAGGTGGCGCACGGCAGGTTCAGCCATGCGTTGGCCCAGGTCATGAAGGGGTACTGCTTGTTGAGCTCGGTGTTGTCGCGGTCCCACTTCTTCCAGCTGGTGGGCCACTTGGCGTCGGTGCACTCGACGGCCGTGTAGACGGCGTTGCCGTTCTCCGAGGTGATGTTGCCGGCGGTGTCGGTCAGGTCCGGAGCGGCCGCGTCGACCAGGGCCTGGGTGTCACCGGCGAAGTACTTGCTGAACACCGTGGCGACCGGGACCCACGAGGAGTCGTAGTACGGCGCGCTCTGGAAGAAGCCGATCAGCTCGGCCGGTCCGACGACCCCGCCGATCGGGTTCGCCTTGGCGGTGGCGCGCAGCTGGAGCCACTTGGCCTGGACGGCATCCCGCGTGGTCCCCAGGTGGAAGGCGGAGTCGTGCGCTGCGACCCAGTCCTCCCAGTCCTTCCAGCGGCCCTCGAAGGCGACGTCCTGGTCCAGGTTGGCCTGGTACCAGATGTTCTTCCGCGACGGGTTGACGACGCTGTCGACGATCATCCGGCGCACGTGCCCCGGGAACAGCGTCCCGTACACCGCACCGAGGTAGGTGCCGTAGGAGACACCGAGGTAGTTGAGCTTCTTCTCGCCGAGCGCGGCCCGGATGACGTCCAGGTCGCGGGCGGTGTTCGCGGTGGTCATCTGCTGGAGCATCGCGCGGCCGGTGCGCTCGGCGCAGCCGTCCGCGTACTGCTTGGCGAGCTTGCGCTGCGCGGTCTTGTCGGCCTCGGTGTCCGGCACCGGGTCGGCCTTGGGGGCCTTCACGAACTCCTGCGGGTCCTCGCAGGAGATGGGCGCCGAGTGGCCGACACCGCGCGGGTCGAAGCCCACGAAGTCGTACGCCTTCGAGGCGTTGACCCACAGGGGGTTCTTGTTGGTGACCCGGAGCGGGAAGCGCATCCCCGAGCCGCCGGGGCCGCCGGGGTTGTAGACGAGCGCGCCCTGGCGCTCGGCCGGCGTCCCCGTGTTGCCTATTCGGTCGACGGCGAGCCTGATCTGCTTGCCGTCGGGCTTCGTGTAGTCGAGCGGCACGCTGACCCAACCGCACTGGACGGGCTTGGTCAGAGCCCAGTCGGCCGGGCAGTCGGCCCAGTCGATCCCGGCCTTCGCGGCCCGTGCGGCCGCGATCGCCGCGCCCTGCTGTGCGCGGTCCTGGCCGCCGTGCCGGGCCTCGGCACCGGCGGCGGGTGCCGCGAGCGCTCCGGTGATCAGGCTGGCCGTGACGAGCGCTCCGGCCGAGCCGAGCGCCAGCACCCGGCTCCTCGATCTGAAGTTTTCCCTCAAGTGGGCCCCTCCCCCTGCATGGTTACGAATGGTCAGGGGGATCCTTCCGGCTGTGAGGTCCCTGAGAACAGGTCTCAACAGTCGTCTTTACCAATCCGATAACCGGACTCCCGCGTCCCGCTGAGCGGATCACCCGCCCAACTGGGTCAAAGCCTCGTCCAGTACCCGGCGCAGGCGCAGCGCATCGCCCGCCACCGCACTCACCAACACGGCGGGCCCGGCGAGCGGAGTGAGCGCGGCGCACTCCCCCAGCATCCGTGCCGCCATCGGCTCCACCGCGAACTCCGGCCGTACGACGACAAGTTGCCCCACCGCGCGATGTCCCGCCAGCACGGCGGGCCCGTCCCAGCCGCCGGGCGCCCCAGGCCCGCAGGCCAGTTCCTGATCCAGTACGGCCCTCCCGGCCACGCGCACGGTGAGCCGGCTGCCGAGCCGCCCGGGCTCCTCCCCGACCCGCCCGAGCACCTGCTCCTCCCGCAGCACGAGCCGGCCCCGGGCCCCGACGTCGACACGCGTGGAGACGCGCAGATCACTCCCCCCGGCCGAGATCAACTGCTCCGGCAGCCACCGTAGTTCACCCCCGTCGGCGACATCGAGCCGGACGTCGTACCGGGCCTCCTCCTTCCCCTGCCCCGGCAGGGCGATGGTCGCGGCGGCCGACCCGACACAGAGCCGGGCCCCGTCCTCGACCCGGGCCTCGATCACGAACCGGTCCCCGCCGAGCGGCCCGCTCATCGCCCCGACGACCATCACCCGGGCCTCGGCCCCGCTGCCCCGGGTGCGCCGCAGCGCGAGCGGCCCCTCGCCCTCCAGCACGGGGAGCGAGGTACCGCCGCGCCCGTCGTCCCGGGCGACGATCCGAGCGGTCGCGTGCACGCCGGTGAGCGTCATGCGGTCCACGCGGCGAACCGCTCCCGCACCCACACGGCCACGTCCCCGACACCGGTCTCGCCGCGCAACGACTGAAAGACGACGGGTAGTTCGGCCCGCTGCGCCTTGGCGTCGGCGGCCATCCGCGCCAGATCCGACCCGACGTACGGAGCGAGGTCCGTCTTGTTGACGACAAGCAGGTCGGCCGTAGTGACACCCGGCCCGCCCTTGCGCGGGATGTCGTCGCCTCCCGCCACGTCGATCACGAAGATCTGCGCGTCCACGAGCCCCTTGGAGAAGGTGGCGGTGAGATTGTCCCCACCGGACTCGACGAGGATGAGGTCCAGCGGCCCGACCTCGTCCTCCAGGTCCTCCACGGCTTCCAGATTGGCCGAGATGTCGTCCCGGATCGCGGTGTGCGGACAGGCCCCCGTCTCCACGGCGGTGATCCGCTCCGGCGGCAACACGGCCTCCCGGAGCAGGAATTCGGCGTCCTCGCGGGTGTAGATGTCATTGGTGACGACGGCCAGGGACAACTCGTCGCGCAGCGCCCGGCACAGGGCGGCGACGGTGGCGGTCTTCCCGGACCCGACAGGACCGCCGAGCCCGATACGGAGAGCCCGACGGGCCCCGTCGGGTCGGCGAGCGTCGGCGCTGAGCGCAACGGGACCGTGGTGGTGATCGTGATCGAGGTGCATGTTCGGCTCCTTGTCAGTAGGCCTTGTGTTTCAGCCCGTCCGGCGTTTGAGGACGAGGCCGTTCAGGCCGAAGCGGGGGTCTGGGGGCGGCAGCCCCCAGGGACGGGGGTCGAAGGGGGCCCGGCCCCCTGAAGGATGGGACGGGTAGGGGCGGCGGGGGCGCCGCATCCGTCAGCGCCTCCGCCGCGGCCCCCTACGACGCGAACAACCGCACCGCCCACCCCGCATGCCACTCCGCCCCGATCTCCGCCAACGGCGCCGACGCCGCAGGCAGCGCGTCGACCCCCGCCCCTCCGACCACCCCCCGCGCCGCCTCCACCGCCCGGTCGGCCACCCGGTCCACCTCCGCCGTCAACCGGGCAAGCACCCCCGTCGCCTCGAACGGATCCAGACTCAGCAACCGCACCACCGCCGTGGCCGGCCCGCTCACGCACTCGTACGCCGCGCAGTACGCCGCGTCCTCCGCCGAGAGCCCCGCCGCCCTGGCCACCACCCCCAACACCACCGGCTGATGGGCCCCCTTGGGGAACTCCCGTGCCAGGGCGTCGAGTTCGGCCCCCGGCCAGGCCACCCGCGCGGCCCGCAGCAGCTGCCGCCCGAGCCTGCGCGCCGCACCCCGCAGCGCGGCCGACGGCGTCCGCGCATCGGCGGCCGCGTCCAGCTCCCGTACGTCCGCGCCGAGTACCGCGGCCGCGGCGAGCGCAGCCGCCACCAGCCCCGCCGTGTGCAGCCGCCCCCGGCAGTACTCCTCCAGGCTCGCGGCCCCAGTGATCCGCCCGGCCCTGACGGCCGCCTCCGCCCCGCCGGAGTGCGCATGCCCTCCGGCGGGGAAGCGGCCGTCGGCCAGAACCAGCAACGCTGCCCGAGACACCACACACACCAGCTCTCAGAACAGGAAGTAACGCTGGGCCATGGGCAGTTCCGCGGCCGGTGTCGCCTCGACCAGTTCCCCGTCGATGTACACGGCGAAGCTGTCGGGATCGACCCGGACGCTGGGACGCGCGTCGTTCTCCCGCATGTCCGCCTTGGTCACCCCACGGGTCGACTCGATGGCGACGAACCGCTTCCCGAGCTGCAGCCGCTCCGGCAGCCCGTCCTCGATCGCCAACGGGGCGACGAAGTTGAAGGAGTTGGCGGCCGGTGCCCGCCCGATCGCCCCGTACATCGGGCGCGGCAGGATCGGCTGGGGCGTCGGGATCGACGCGTTGGCGTCGCCCATCTGCGCGTAGGCGATCTGCCCGCCCTTGAGGACGAGGTGCGGCTTGACCCCGAAGAACGCGGGCTCCCAGAGCACGAGGTCGGCGAGCTTCCCGGTCTCCACCGAGCCGATCTCCCGGGCCAGCCCCTGCGCGAGGGCCGGGTTGATCGTGTACTTGGCGACGTACCGCCGTACCCGGTGGTTGTCGGCCCGCCCGTCACCCGGCAGTGCGCCCCGCCGCCGCTTCATCACATGGGCGGTCTGCCAGGTCCGCAGGATCACCTCGCCCACGCGGCCCATGGCCTGTGCGTCGGAGGAGATGATGGAGATCGCGCCGAGGTCGTGGAGTATGTCCTCCGCCCCGATGGTCGACGGCCGGATCCGCGACTCGGCGAAGGCCAGGTCCTCCGGCACCGCCGGGTTGAGGTGGTGGCACACCATCAGCATGTCGAGGTGTTCCTCGGCGGTGTTCACCGTGTACGGCCGGGTCGGGTTCGTCGAACTCGGCAGCACGTGCGGTTCGGAGACGACGGTCATGATGTCCGGGGCGTGCCCGCCGCCCGCGCCCTCGGTGTGGTACGCGTGGATCCCCCGCCCGCCGATCGCGGCGAGGGTGTCCGCGACAAATCCCGCCTCGTTCAGCGTGTCCGTGTGGATGGCGACCTGGATGCCGGTCCGGTCGGCGACGGTCAGGGAGGCGTCGATGACGGCCGGGGTGGATCCCCAGTCCTCGTGCAGCTTCAGGCCCAGTGCCCCGCCCCGGATCTGGGAGAGCATGGCCTCGTGCGAGACGGTGTTGCCCTTGCCGAGGAAGCCGATGTTGAGGGGGTACTGCTCCATCGCCTCCAGCATCCGGGCGAGGTGCCAGGGGCCGGGGGTGACGGTGGTCGCCTTGGAGCCCTCGGCGGGGCCGGTGCCGCCGCCCACCAGCGTCGTGATGCCCGCCGCCAGCGCCTCGTCGGCGATCTGCGGGCAGATGAAGTGGACGTGCGCGTCGACCCCGCCCGCGGTGAGGATGCGCCCGTTGCCGGCGATGACCTCGGTCTCGGGGCCGATCACCAGGTCGGGGTGGACACCGTCCATGGTGTCGGGGTTGCCTGCCTTGCCGATGCCGGTGATCCGGCCGTCGCGGATGCCGATGTCGGCCTTGACGACGCCCCAGTGGTCGATGATCACGGCACCCGTGACGACCGTGTCGGGGGTGCCGTCTGCGCGCGTAGCGCGCGACTGGCCCATGGACTCGCGGATGACCTTGCCGCCGCCGAAGACCGCCTCGTCCCCGGCGAGTCCGGGCCCGCCGGAGCGGTCCTCCTCGATCTCGACGATCAGGTCGGTGTCGGCGAGCCGGATCCGGTCGCCGGTGGTCGGTCCGAACAGGTCGGCGTAGGCGGCGCGGGAGATCTCAGGCATCGAGGGCACCTCCGGTCTCGCCGCGCAGCCCGGGGACCACACGGGCGCCGGTGAGCGGGACGAGTTCGACGTCGACGGGGATGCCGGGCTCGAAGCGGACGGCGGTGCCGGCGGCGACGTTCAGCCGCTTGCCGCGCGCCGCGTCCCGGTCGAACTCCAGTCCGGGGTTGGCCTCGGCGAAGTGATAGTGCGAGCCGACCTGGACGGGCCGGTCGGCGGCGTTGAGGACGGTCATCCGGGTGACCTCGCGGCCCGCATTGAATACGACGGGCTCGTCGGTGAAGAGAACCTCTCCGGGAATCATCGGCGGCCCCCTCAGACGATCGGGTCGTGGACGGTGACGAGCTTGGTGCCGTCCGGGAAGGTCGCCTCGACCTGGACGTCGTGGATCATCTCGGGGATGCCCTCCATGACGTCGTCCCTGGTGAGCAACTTGCGTCCAGAGGCCATGAGTTCGGCGACGGTACGGCCGTCACGGGCCCCTTCGAGGATGTGCGACGTGATGAGGGCGACCGCCTCGGGGTGGTTCAGCCGGAGCCCGCGGGCCCGGCGCTTCTCGGCGACGTCGGCCGCCACATGGATCAGCAACCGCTCTTGCTCGTGCGGGGTCAGTTGCACGTCCCACCTCACAGTCCTCGCTCCGGACCGTGCGGGGTCCGGTTGCCGCAGCCACCCGTCCGGACACAAAACCGCTGGTGGCGTGGATGGGCAGGCTAGTTCGCCGGAGTTTCAACGACGTTAACCGGGCCGTGGTCGCGCCGAGCGGCCGCCGGAACGGCGTTCAGCGCACCGCGCGGACCACCAGATCGGCCAGCTGCCGGCCCGCCGCCTCGTCCAGGGGTGCGTGGTCGAGGAGCAGGCGGTACCACAGCACGCCGTAGACGACGTCGATGAGCAGTTCGGGGTCCAGGCCGGCGGCGATCTCGCCGCGCGCCTTCGCCCGTTCGAGGAGTTCGCCGAGGGCGGCGCGGCGGCTGAACAGGAACCGTTCCCGGAACGCGACCGCGAAGACCGGGTCGAGCAGGGCCTGGGCCATCAGCCCGATCAGGACCGGCCGCCGGCCGCGCTGCCGGAACGTGGCGGTCAGGAAGGCCGTGAGGTCGGCGGGCAGCGACCCCTCGTCCGGGACGGCGATCTCGGTCTCCGCCAGGTCGAGCATGGCGTCGAGCACGACGTCGGCCTTGGACGGCCACCAGCGGTAGATCGTCTGCTTGCCCACGCCCGCACGGGCGGCGATGCCCTCGATGGTCAGCCCGGCATAGCCGTGCTCCCGCAAGCCGTCCATGGCCGCGGCGAGGATCGCGCGCCGCGACTCCTCGCTGCGCGGCCGGCCCTGCCGTCGCTCACTCGTCATGGAACCCACTTTACAAGACGCCACGTCTCGATAATCTAATAACGAGACGTGACGTTCCGAAAAGAGGTCGAGCATGCGCGTTGTGATCATGGGTGGGACTTCCGGCATCGGTCTGGCCACCGCACGGAGGCTGGCGGACGACGGCGCCGAGGTGATCGTCACCGGGCGCGATCCGGAGAGGCTGGCCGCCGTCAAAGAGGTCGTGACGGCGGCGGAACAGGTGGACAGCACGTCAGAGGAGGCGGTGGCGGCGTTCTTCGACCGGACCGGGCCCTTCGACCATCTGGTGCTCGCGTTCAGCCCGGGGGCGGTGGGCCTCGGCCCGATGGCGGACATCGGGCTCGCGGACGTCAGGGCGGCGTTCGACGGAAAGCTCTTCCCCTACCTGTTCGCCGTCCAGCGCGCACGGGTGACCGGCTCGATCACGCTGGTCTCGGCCGCCACGGCGCGCTCGGCGCTGGCCGGGACGGTGGCCCTGGCGGCGGTCAACGGTGCGATAGAGCGGATGGTTTCACCACTGGCGGCCGAGCTCGCGCCCGTTCGGGTGAACGCGGTCTCGCCGGGCGCCGTCGACACGCCCTGGTGGGACTTCCTGCCCCAGGAGCAGCGGCAGGCGCAGTTCGCCGCGGCCGCGGAGACGGTGCCGGCCGGACGGGTGGGGCGCCCCGAGGATGTCGCCGCCGCCATCTGCTATCTCGTGGACGCCACCTATGTGACCGGCTCGGTCCTGCCGGTCGACGGAGGCTTCACCGTCGCCTGACGACATCCCGTGACACCCGATCGGCCCTCCCCCGGACACACCGGGGGAGGGCCGACGTCATGCCGGCGGTCAGGAGCCCGCAGCCCCCCGATGCTCCGCCGCGATGCCGAAGCGGCCGCGTTCGGGGCGTACGGCGGCGGGCTCGCGGACCGTGGAGACCGCGCTGACCACGTGGTCCACGTGCTCCTCGGCGGGTTCCGGGAGCCCTTCGAGGCGTTCGAGGTCGGCGGCGGAGACAAGGGCGACCAGAGGCTTGCCGTGGCGCGTCACGACGACGCGCTCACCGCCGTACACCACCCGGTTGATCAGTTCGGCGAGCTCAGCCCTGGCTTGGGTCACCGGAATCTCGTAGGCCATGAACCCAGCTTACGGGGCACCCCGGACAACGCCTCGTGTTCGGCGACAGCGGAATCCCTGTCCCGGGGTATGTACGTCCTGTACATTTTTTACAGAGAGCTCGGCCGTCGAGACGCCCAGCCATGAGGAGGGGTACGCCATGACCCGACCGTCCGCCCGCTATGTCCTGCCCGAGTTCACGGAACGCACGGCCACGGGGCAGCGCACCCTGGATCCGTACTCGAAGCTCCTGGAGGAGCGGATCGTCTTTCTCGGCACGCCCGTCGACGAGACCTCGGCCAACGACGTGATGGCGCAGTTCATGTATCTGGAGCACGCGGCTCCGGAGCGGGACATCTCGCTGTACATCAACTCCCCGGGCGGGTCGTTCAGCGCGATGGCCGCGATCTACGACACGGTCCAGTACGTGAGCTGTGACGTGGAGACGATCTGCCTCGGGCAGGCCGGGGCGTCGGCGGCGGTACTGCTCGCGGCCGGCACACCGGGCAAGCGGTCCGTGCTGCCCGGCGCACGCATCGTGCTCCAGCAGCCGTCGCTGCCGGAACCGGTGCAGGGCCAGCCGAGTGATCTGGTCATCCGGGCCGAGGAGTTGGACCGGGTCCGGACACTGCTCGAAGGGATGCTCGCCCGGCACACCGGGCGCACCCCGGAGCAGGTGCACCGGGATCTGGAGCGGGACCTGGTCCTGGACGCGCAAGAGGCGCTGGCCTACGGGCTGGTGGACCGGGTCGTGCCCAGCCGCCGGGCCTCGCTCGGTCTGCCGGACGCGGGGTGAACCGCCGATGCTGCCGCCGGAACTACCGCCGCTGCCCGCGCTGACCCGCGCCGAGGGCGAGCTGATCGACCGTTACCTGGACGTGGTGGATCTGCTGGGCCGGATCAATCCGGCGCAGAACGAGGACACCTACCGCGGGCTGCGCGCCGCGCAGGCGCTGGTGCGCGCGGCGTCCGAGCTGCGTGACGCGCTGACCCTGATGCACCGCCGGGGCGAGACGGAGCTTCACGGGGACACGCTGGCACGGGCGTTGCGGGTGCTCGACGGTGAGCGCCGGACCGCTCGCGTCGCACTCCCGCCCGACTGCGTACGGTGACACCCGGCGGAATCCGGTCCCGTGCGTCGACGGCGCGACCGGGCCGGTGTCGAAACGATCCAAAGGAGTTACCGCCGTTCGGCGGAGTGTGGCGTGGTTTTACCTTCCCGCACGGGCCGCTCAACCCGCCTGTGCGGGGGTGCCCGTGAGCGGCTTCCGTGCAGGTCCGGGGCTACGCAGGGCAGTTGACGGAGAATCGAACACAGGGCTGTCCACCCGAACGGGTGGGTGGTGAGTAACCCCACAAATCCCCGATTCCGTTGGGATTTTCGGACACGCGTGAGTGAAGATCCCTGTCTGACGACAAGCCCCCGCCACAGCGGCGGGGCGGTCCGGGCGGACGCCGAGTCCTGCCGCCGCCCGGATTGACCCGTCGACAGAAGTGCATCGGCAGGAGTGGAGGACCCAAGCACGATGGGTCGCCGGAACGGTCACACCACGACCGCGCCGAGCAGCCCTTGGGGTGAAGCCGTGGCAACACGGCCGGGCAACTTCGCCAGCCCGAATCCGACAGGTCATCCTTCACAGGCGGCTGACGAAGGGTTGCGCATGAACGCGCTCAATCGTGTTCCGTCGCTGATGGCCCGGGCCGGTACGGCCTCGGCGCTGACCATCGCCGCCGTGGGCGGCTCGATCGTGATCCCGGGTGTCGCCTCCGACGCCTCGGCCGCCACGATGGCGACGAAGGCACTTCAGGTCGCCGCCTCGAAGAAGGGCGCGCCCTACAGGTGGGGTGCCACCGGGCCGAACAGGTTCGACTGCTCCGGGCTCACGCTGTACTCGTTCAAGAAGGCCGGCAAGAGTCTGCCCCGTACGGCGGCCCAGCAGTACAACAAGACCCGTCACATCTCGGCCGGCAACCGCAAGGCCGGGGACCTGGTCTTCTTCCACTCGGGTTCCCGCGTGTACCACGTCGGCATCTACGCCGGGAAGGGAAAGATCTGGCACGCCCCGAAGACCGGGGACGTGGTGAGGCTCCAGAAGATCTGGACGCGGAGCGTCTGGTACGGCCGGGTCAGCTGACCCGTTCCAGCGGCCGGCCGGCAGGGGCTCAGGGCCAGGGCCTGTCCGGCGGGCCAAGCCGCAGAAAATCGGCGGCGGCCATCAGTGCCGGTGAGCGGGGTGTGGTGCGTACAGCTGCAAGGCGGAGGAGGGAGTCGACACGGTGGGGGGCACCTCCCGGCCGAAGGCTGGGGGATGTCGGCGACCGACGACAACGCCGCAGATTGGCGTGGCACACCCCGCGTCTGCGGCTGGGTCCGCTGGACAGGCCCTAAGGCTCCTGCTGGACGGCCGCGGTGACGGTGGGGGCCGGGACCGTCCAGGGAAGTTCGATGGAGACGGTCTTGCCGCCCTCCCGGGTGGGGCGCACCCGGAGCTTGCCGCCGCACTCGGCGGTCAGCCAGCGGATGATGACCATGCCGCGCCCGTTGTCCTGCTGGACCGCGGCGGGAAGTCTCTTGGGGAAGCGCGGATGGCTGTCCGTGACGCCGATGCGCAGCTGTTCGTCACGGTCGAGCACGAGGTCCACCGTGAAGGTGGGCGACTGCCCGAAGGTGTGCTGCACTGCGTTGGTGGCGAGTTCGGAGACGATGAGGCGGATGGTGTCCGCGGTCTCCGTCTCCGGTGGCAGTCCCCACTCCGCGAGAATGTCCAGCACGTAGGAGCGGGCGGTGGAGACCGAGGCGGGATCGCTCGGCAGAGTGACGGATGCTTCCAGGTGGTCTGCCATGGCGACGTCGTCCCTTTCCTCGGGACCGGAGTCCGACACAGTGCGGATGGTTCGAGTACGGTCCCGGACTGGTGCTTCTTCGCCAGACTGCCATTACCGGGCCGGTCAGGGGAGCGATCCACCAAGATATGCATATATCTGTCGCTCGAAGCGGTGAACTCTGCTACCTCAGACCGTATTTGGGCGGCTCGGAAGGAGTAAGGAGTAGCCCATGCAGAACGGTCCCGCGGTACGCCGCCGGAAACTGGGCGCCGAACTGCGCACACTGCGCACCGGCGCCGGCCTCACGAGTGGTGAGGCCGCCCGTCTGGTGGGCTGGCATCAGTCGAAAGTGAGCCGGATCGAGACCGGCGCCAGCGGTGTGAAACCGGCCGATGTGCGGTTACTCCTGGACGCCTACGGCGTGGTCGAGGGGCAACTGCGCGAGTTGCTCCTGGTGTTGGCGGGGTCGGAGGACACGGCGGGACGGCACCACTGGTGGCACGCCTACCGTGGGGTACTGCCGCCGGCCTACCGGGATTTCATCAGCCTGGAGTCGCAGGCCAGCGCCATGCGCACGCTGGAGACCTCGGTCGTGCCGGGGCTGCTGCAGACCCCGGAGTACGCGCGTGCGGTGACCCGGGCGGCCGTGGACGGACGTGACGACGAGGCCCTGGACGCCCTGGTGGAGGTGCGTCTGGCCAGGCAGGACGTGCTGCGCAACGATCCGCCGCTGGAGCTGAGCGCGGTCCTGGACGAGGCGGTACTGCGCCGGGAGGTGGGCGGTCCCGGTGTGATGGCGCGGCAGCTGGTGCGGCTGATGGAGGCGGCCCGGTTGCCCCAAGTACGGCTCCAGGTGCTGCCGTTCGCGGCCGGGGCGCATATCGGCATCACCGGACCTTTCGTAATCTTCTCATTTCCGAGCACTTCTGATCTGGACGTGGTTGTTATCGACCAGCTGACGAGTAGCCTCTACCTGGAGCGGAAAGAAGACCTCCAGGCCTACACAGAGGCCTTCGACACGCTTCGGATCCACGCCCTTTCGCCCGAGGACTCGTTGGATTACATCGCCGTGATAGCTGACGGCACGTAAGGAGGCACCATGACCGCACTGCCTCGGAACGTACCTTCAAGTGCTGATCTGCACGGATTGCGGTGGCTGCGCAGCAGCTACAGCACCGGAGCGAACAACTGCGTGGAGACGGCACGGCCGCGCTCCGGCCCGTCGGCCGGACTGCTCGCCGTGCGCGACTCCAAGGCTCCGGCCGGACCCGCCCTGCTCTTCTCCCCCGAGAGCTGGACGGGTTTCGTGACCGCGCTCGCCGACTGATCAGCCCAAGAAGAGTCTGATCAGATTCAAACGAAACCGATCAGAACGAAACTGATCAGACGCCAACCCGTTCCATGACCGACTCCGTATCCGCTTGCGAGCCAGGCCCGGCCGTGTCACGCCGACTCATGGTCGTGTCTCGCCGATCACACGTACAGCGCGTTCGATCTCGGCCCCGGAGAGGTCCGCACGGGCGGTCAGCCTGAGCCGTGAGATGCCGTCCGGCACCGACGGCGGACGGAAACAGCCCACGGCCAGGCCTGCCGTCCGGCAGTCGGCCGCCCACTGCACGGCCTGCTCCGGGGACGGGGCCCGCACGGAGACCACCGCGGCGTCCGGACGCACCGCTTCCAGACCCGCGGCGGTCAGCCGTGCGTGCAGTTCCGCGGCCACCTCGCGGGCCCGGGCCGCGCGCCCGGGCTCACGGCGCAGCAGCCGCAGGGCCGCCAGCGCCGCGCCCGCCGCGGCCGGGGCCAGGCCGGTGTCGAAGATGAAGGTCCGGGCCGCGTTGACCAGATGGTCGATCACCCGGGCCGGGCCCAGCACCACCCCGCCCTGGCTGCCCAGCGACTTCGACAGGGTCGCCGTGACCACCACGTCGTCGGCCCCGGAGAGCCCGGCCGCGTACGGCGCGCCCCGCCCGCCGTCCCCGAGGACCCCGAGCCCGTGGGCGTCGTCGACCAGCAGCCCGGCGCCGCGCTCCCGGCACGCCTCGGCCAGCGCGGCCAGCGGTGCCGCGTCCCCGTCGACCGAGAACACCGTGTCGGAGACGGCCACCGCGGGCCCCTCGTGGGTCCCGAGCGCCTTGCGCACGGCGTCCGGGTCGGCGTGCCCGACGACCTGGGTGGCGCCCCGGGCCAGCCGGCAGCCGTCGATCAGGGAGGCGTGGTTGAGCGCGTCGGAGACGATCAGGGAGCCGTGCGGGCCGAGCGTGGTGACGGCGGCCAGGTTGGCCGCGTAGCCGGAGGAGAAGACCAGGGCGGCCTCGAACCCGCAGAATCCGGCCAGCTCCCGCTCCAGTTCGGTGTGGAGTTCGGTGGTGCCGGTCACCAGCCGGGAGCCGGTGGAGCCGCCGCCCCAGGTCCGGGCCGCCCCGGCCGCGCCCTCGGCGACCTCCGGATGGTGGGCGAGGCCCAGGTAGTCGTTGCTCGCCAGGTCCAGCAGCGGCGAATCGGCGGGGCGGGGGCGCAGGGTCCGTACGAGTCCGGCGCGGCGGCGCTGCTCCGCCTGATCGTCGATCCAGCCGAACGCCATGACCCCTCCGGTGATTTTGTAGGCAGTGGACAGACCCTAGCGGGACCATCGGCCCCCCACTGTGTGGCAATACCCACACGTCGAACTGACAGGGTTGTGCAAACTCTCCTTGGCCCGGAGCAGCCTCGTAGTACAGGATCGGCTCTCATGGACCTGCTGAACACGCTGGTGGACAAGGGGCTTCGGCGCGAGCTGCCGACCCGCGGGGAAGCGCTCGCCGTACTGGCGACTTCCGACGACGACGTGCTCGACGTGGTGGCCGCGGCCGGCAAGGTGCGCCGGCACTGGTTCGGGCGGCGCGTGAAACTCAACTACCTGGTCAACCTCAAGTCGGGCCTGTGTCCGGAGGACTGCTCCTACTGCTCGCAGCGGCTGGGCTCCTCCACCGGGATCCTGAAGTACACCTGGCTGAAACCCGACGAGGCCTCCAGGGCGGCCGCCGCGGGCCTGGCCGGGGGCGCCAAGCGGGTCTGCCTGGTGGCCAGCGGGCGCGGTCCGACCGACCGGGACGTGGACCGGGTCGCGGGCACCATCAAGGCCATCAAGGAGCAGAACGAGGGCGTCGAGGTGTGCGCCTGCCTCGGCCTGCTCTCCGACGGCCAGGCGGAGCGGCTGCGCGAGGCGGGCGCGGACGCCTACAACCACAACCTCAACACGTCCGAGGGAACGTACGGGGACATCACGACCACGCACACGTACGCCGACCGGGTGGACACGGTCACCAAGGCGCACGCGGCGGGGCTGTCGGCCTGCTCCGGTCTGATCGCCGGCATGGGCGAGACCGACGAGGACCTGGTCGACGTGGTCTTCTCGCTGCGCGAGCTGGACCCGGACTCCGTTCCGGTGAACTTCCTGATCCCGGTCGAGGGCACCCCGCTGGCCAAGGAGTGGAACCTCACCCCCCAGCGCTGCCTGCGCATCCTGGCGATGGTGCGGTTCGTCTGCCCCGACGTGGAGGTGCGGATCGCGGGCGGCCGCGAGGTCCATCTGCGCACCATGCAGCCGCTCGCGCTGCACCTGGCCAACTCGATCTTCCTCGGCGACTACCTGACCACCGAGGGCCAGGCCGGCCAGGCCGACCTGGAGATGATCGCGGACGCCGGGTTCGTGGTGGAGGGCGCGGACGAGGTGACGCTGCCGCAGCACCGGGCCGACGCTCAGGGCGGCGGCTGCGGGTCGCACGCGGCCGAGGGCGCCGGGTGCGGGTCGCATGCCGAGGCCGGGTGCGGGTCGCACGCGGACGCCGGATGCGGGTCGGTGTGCGGCTCCCACGAGGGTGCGGCCGTCCCCGCCAACGAGCCGCGCACCGACCTGGTCGCCGTCCGTCGCCGGGGTGCCGGAACGGATCTCGCGCCCAATGCCTGACCTGAACGTCCCCGAGCTGCTGGACCTCGACCGCCGGCACGTCTGGCACCCGTACGGTCCGATGCCCGGCCGGGCCGAACCGCTCGTCGTGGAATCGGCGAGCGGGGTCCGGCTGCGGCTCGCGGACGGCTCGGGCGATCTTGTCGACGGCATGTCGTCCTGGTGGTCGGCGATCCACGGCTACAACCACCCGGTGCTCAACGAGGCCGCGCGCGACCAGCTCGGCCGGATGAGCCATGTGATGTTCGGCGGGCTCACCCACGAGCCCGCCGTCCGCCTGGCGAAGCTCCTGGTCGACATCTCGCCCGCCGGCCTGGAGCATGTCTTCCTCGCCGACTCGGGGTCGGTGTCCGTCGAGGTCGCGGTGAAGATGTGCCTGCAGTACTGGCGCTCCCTCGGCCGCCCCGCGAAGCAGCGCCTGCTGACCTGGCGCGGCGGCTACCACGGGGACACCTGGCAGCCGATGTCCGTCTGCGACCCCGAGGGCGGGATGCACGAGCTCTGGTCCGGGGTGCTGCCCCGTCAGGTGTTCGCCGACGCGCCGCCGGCGGAGTACGAGGAGTCGTACGCCGGGCATCTGCGCTCGATGATCGAGCGGCACGCGCACGAGCTGGCCGCGGTGATCGTGGAGCCGGTGGTGCAGGGCGCAGGCGGGATGCGCTTCCACTCCCCCGCCTACCTGCGGGTGCTGCGCGAGGCGTGCGACGCGCACGACGTGCTGCTGGTGTTCGACGAGATCGCGACCGGCTTCGGGCGTACCGGCGCGCTGTTCGCGGCGGACCACGCGGCCGTCACCCCGGACGTGATGTGCGTCGGCAAGGCGCTGACCGGCGGCTATCTGACGATGGCGGCGACGCTGTGCACGTCCCGGGTGGCCGAGGGGATCTCGCGGGGCGAGGTGCCGGTGCTGGCCCACGGGCCGACGTTCATGGCCAACCCGCTCGCGGCCTCGGTCGCCTGCGCCTCGCTCGGGCTGCTGCTGGGCCAGGACTGGCTCGCGGAGGTCAAGCGGATCGAGGCGGGGCTGCGGGAGGGCCTGGCGCCCGCCCGGGAGATCCCCGGCGTACGGGACGTCCGGATCCTCGGCGCCATCGGGGTCGTCCAGCTCGACCACGAGGTCGACATGTTGGCCGCGACGGCGGCCGCGGTGCGCGAGGGCGTGTGGCTGCGGCCGTTCCGCGACCTGGTGTACACGATGCCGCCGTACGTCACGGGTGACGCGGACGTGGCACGGATCGCGCGCGCGGTGTGCGCCGCCGCGCGGGAGGGATGAGCATGCCGATCCTGGTGATCACGGGGACGGGCACGGAGGTCGGCAAGACGGTCACCACGGCCGCGGTCGCCGCCGCCGCGGTCGCGGCGGGCCGCTCGGTGGCGGTCCTGAAGGCCGCGCAGACGGGGGTACGACCGGACGAGCGCGGCGACGCCGACGAGGTCGCGCGGCTTGCGGGTGCCGTGACGGCGGCCGAAGTGGCCCGCTTCCCCGAGCCGTTGGCGCCGGGCACGGCGGCCCGCAGGGCGGGGATGGCCCCCGTGCGTCCGCAGGACGTGGCGGAGGCCGCCGCAAAGCTGGCCACCGAGCACGAGCTGGTGCTGGTCGAGGGCGCGGGCGGCCTGCTCGTCCGGTTCGACGCGGCGGGCGGCACGCTGGCGGACGCGGCCCGGCTGCTGAACGCGCCGGTGCTGGTGGTGGCGTCGGCAGGTCTTGGCACGCTGAACACGACCGAGCTGACGGCCCGTGAACTGCGGGCCCGGGAGCTGGAGTTGCTGGGCGTGGTGATCGGCAGCTGGCCCGATTCCCCCGATCTGGCGTCGCGTTGCAACGTCGCCGACCTTCCGGAGGTGGCCGGGGCACCGCTGCTGGGTGCGCTGCCCGCCGGGGCCGGGGCGCTGGCGCCGGCCGACTTCCGTGCGGTGGCACCGAGTTGGCTGTCGGCGCGGCTGGACGGCGCCTGGGACGCGGAGGCGTTCCGGGTACGGGTAGCACCCTAGGGCCGCGGCAGGCCGTCGGTCGGGTGCGGCTGTGTGGGGGCTGGTCGCGCAGTTCCCCGCGCCCCTTCGGTGGCGCCGGCGGAGCGCCCCTTTAGGGGCGCGGGGAACTGCGCGACCAGCCACGATGGCGCCGCACCCGACCGACGGCCTGCCCGGATCGCGGAGCTGCTCCCTAGGGCGACGCGCCGAGCAGCCGTACCAGTTCGATCCGGGATCGGATGCCCAACCGGCTGAAGACCCCCCGCAGATGGTGGTCGATGGTGCGGGGGCTGAGGTTGAGCCGGTCGGCTATCTCACGGTTGGTGGCGCCATCGGCGGCCATCCGCGCGACCATCAGCTGCTGGGCGGTGAGCACGGCGGCCGGGTCGGGCCCACCGGTGGCAGGTGTCAACGCCGTTCCAAGAGCGCGGAGTTCGGCGCGGGCCTGGGCGGCGCAGTGCGGGGCGCCGAAGGACTCGAAGGCCTCCAGGGCGCTGTGCAGCCGGTCGCGGGCCTCGGTGCGCTGCCGCAGCCGGCGCAGCGCACCGCCGAACAGCAGTTCGGTGCGGGCGCGTTCGAAGTCCCGGGTGCCCCGGGCGTGCAGGTCCAGCGCGGCACGGTAGTGCTGGACCGCCTCGGCGCCGGGGGCGAGCAGGGCCCGGCAGCGGGCGCTGAGCGCGAGGTCGTCGGCGCTGCGGACGGCGGTGGCCCAGCGGTGGTAGTCGGCGTGCGCGGCACGGGCGACCCGGGTGTCGCCGGTGCGGACGGCGGCCTCGACGTAGTGCGGGGTGGCCAGGTGCCGGATGGCCCGGTGGCCGTGTCCGGGCCCGAACCCGGCGAGGGCGCGCAGCCGCGCGGCGGCCGCCGGGAAGCGGCCGTTGGTCAGGTCGAGGAAGGCGAGCGCCCACTGCGCGAGGGCGGCGGGCAGGCCCAGTCCGTGCGCCAGGGCGTGCGAGCGGGCGGCCGCGGCGCGCTCCCGGCAGGCCTGTTCGTCGCCGGTGACGGCGGCGAACATGGCGAGCGCGGCCTGGAGATGGCAGGCCCCGTTGTCCTGCCCGGTGGCGTGGGCCTGGCGCAGGGCCTCCTGGGCGGCGGCCTCGGCGGCCCGCGGGCGGCCGGTCCAGAAGTCGGCGTAGGCACGGAACTCCATGGCCTGCGCTTCCGTCCCGGGGATGCCGCGGGCCCGGGCGGAGGCGGCGGCCCGGAGGGTGGCGGTGACGGTCCGGGTGTGGTCGCCGAGCATCAGCGCGGCGATGCCTGAGTGGATCAGCGGACCGGGGTCGCCACCGGGCCCGCAGCGGCCCGCGGTGGCCTTGAGGAGGACGCGGGCGTCGGCGTAGCGGCCTTCGACGGCGCAGGCGAGTGCGGCGAGGATGCCGGACGGCGGGAGGTCCAGCCACTGGGCGAGGACATGGGCCTCGCGGCAGCGCCTCAGGTCGCCGGTGTAGACGGCGGCCTCGGTGGCGAGGGCGAGGAGTTCGACGGCATCGGCGGAACGTTCCTGCCGTACGGCGGCGGTGAGCAGGGCGTCGAAGGCCTCGGCCGCGTTGCCGGCTCTGAGGGCGAGGACGCCGTTGAGGGCGGAGTTGTCGGTACGGGCGGCGAGCCGTCTGGCCCGGTCCGGCTCCCCCGAGCACCAGGCGTCGGCGGCGGCCCGGGCGAGCAGCCGGGCCTCCTCTGCCGGGTCGGGGCAGAGGCCGGCGGCGCGTTCGGCGAGGGCGCGGGCCAGGGCGGGCCGTCCTTCGGCGCGGGCCCGGTCGGCGGCGGTGCGCAGTTCCGCCGCGAGCCGGGCGCTGGGGCCGAGTGCGGCGGCGCCCCGGTGCCAGGAGCGGCGGGTCGCCTCGCCCTTGCCGCCCAGCACCCGGGCGAGCAGTAGGTGGGCCTCGCGCCGGTCGGCCGGTGAGGCGGTCTCGTAGGCGGCGATCCGGGTCCAGGAGTCCCGGAAGAACACCCCGCCGGCACTGGCGTGGGCGACCCCGGCCGCCTCGGCCGCCTCCAGCGGGCGGGTGTCGAGCCGGCAGGCGGTGACCGCCCGCAGGAAGGCATGGGTGGCCACCGGGTACTGGTCGGCGGCGGCGAGCAGCAACAGCAGCCGGGTCTCGTCGGGCAGGGCGCGGATCTCCCGGCGCAGGGCATGGAGCAACCCCGGTGCCAGTTCGGCCGGTTCGACCGGCAGCGGGTCGGCCCCGGCCGCCTGCCGTTCGGTGAGACGCGGCACGAGTTCGGCCACGGCGCGCTGATCTTCGTATACGACGCGGAGCACCCGGGCGCGGACGCCCTCGGGGAGTGCGGAAGCCGGGCACGGCCCCGCGTCGGTCGGCTGCGGTGGCGAAGTGCGGTCGAGAGGTGGGGGGTTCACCGGTATCACCACACCAAAGACGTTACTGGCGAGTTAGTTGACTCGTAAAGACTGGCGACTTCACCGATGCGGCGCGCGTAGACCCGTCCCGACACTCCTGAACAACCCCACCTGTTTCAGGAGGCATCATGCAGCGCGCCAAGCGTCGCATCGCAACCGCTCTGTCGGCGATAGCCGGTTCGCTCCTTCTGTCCCTCCCCCTGACCGCCGGTACCGCGCACGCGGCGAGTCACGACCCGATCGTGTTCGTGCACGGCCTGAGCAGCGACTCCAGCAGCTGGAACACCTGGATCGCGGACTTCGAGGCGGACGGCTACTCGTCCTCCGAGCTGTACGCGATCTCGTACGACTGGACGAAGTCGAACGTCACCACCGCCTCGACGCTGTCCACCTACATCCAGTCCGTCCTCTCCAAGACCGGCGCCTCCAAGGTCGACCTGGTGGTCCACTCCATGGGCGCGCTCAACAGCCGCTACTACCTCAAGAACCTCGGCGGGACCTCGTACGTGGACCACTTCGTCTCGGTCGCCGGGGTGAACCACGGGACGAGCGTCGCCTCGCTGTGCGGGTGGCTGTACACGTCCTGCAAGGAGATGACGACCGGCAGCTCGTTCCTGACCGCCCTGAACTCCGGTGACGAGACGCCCGGCAGCGTCTCGTACGCGGCGTACTGGTCGGACTGCGACGCGGCGATCGACCCGGACACCTCGGCGGAGCTGAGCGGGGCGACCAACGTCGACGTCGGCTGCATCTCGCACACCGACATGAACGACGACCACGGCGTCTACGAGCAGGTGCGCGACTTCATCTCGTAGGACTCGTAGGACCTGCTGCGGGGGTGCGGCGGGCCCGTGCGGGGGACAATCACCGTAGACCTGCTTCCGTCGGGAGGTCCGTCATGCGGCTGATGTCCGCCGGCGCCGGGACACCGGTGCGGGATCCCGTCCACCACCCGCTGTTCGCCCGTTTCTACGCCCGTTACAGCGTGACCGCCGAGACCGGACTCGGCATGGCCGCGATCCGGGAGCTGCTGCTCTCCGGGCTGTCCGGGCGCGTGATCGAGATCGGGGCCGGCAACGGGCTCAATTTCGCGCGGTATCCCGGTTCGGTCGCGGAGGTCGTCGCGATCGAACCGGAGCGCACCCTGCGGCAGTTGGCGGTGGAGGCCGCCGTGCGCGCCGATGTCCCGGTGGACGTGGTGCCGGGCGCGGCGGAGGCGCTGCCGGTGAAGAGCGAGGCCTTCGACGCGGCGGTGCTCTCGCTGGTGCTGTGCAGTGTCCGGGACGTGCGGCGGGCGCTCGCGGAGGTGCGGCGGGTCCTGCGGCCGGGCGGTGAGCTGCGGTTCTTCGAGCACGGCGTGGGCGGCGGCCCGGCGATGAGGCTCACCCAGCGGGCCCTGGACCGGACGGTGTGGCCGCTGCTGAGCGGCGGCTGCCATCTGTCCCGGGATCCGGTCGCCGAGCTGCGCGCGGCCGGCTTCGAACTCGGCCCCTACCGCCGGGTGTTCCTGCCGGAGAACGGCCCGCGGCTGCCCTCCTCGTACTGCGCGCTGGGCGTCGCCCGCAAACCCCCGGAAGCCTGAAAGCCTGGTCACGGGCTCCGCCGGACCGGTCACAGGCTCCAGCGGCGCAGTTCCTGGGCGATGTCGGCGACGCCCGCCTCGCCGTTCTTGACCAGCCGGGCCAGGTCGCGGACCTGCTCGGGCGAGGTGGCGACCTTGAGGCCGCTGGCGACCAGGTAGGCGTAGGCGACCGAGGACGCGAACAGCGCGTTGGAGCGCTCAAGGGCCGGGACGTGGATCAGAAGCTGGAGCAGGGCGGCGGCCCGGGCGTGCGGGGTGTCGTAGACGGGGACGTCGAATATCTCGGCCTGATGCCTGGCGACGGCGGCGATCAGCGCACCCCAGTCGGTGACCTGCGGGTCACCCGGGGTCTTCTGTTCGGCGAGCATGAGAAGCCAGGCGAGGTCGATCGTCAGGTCGCTCAAGGGATCAGTGACGACCTTCGGTCTTGTCAGAGGTGTCGGTACCGTGCGGCTCGCCGAACTCCTCGGCGAAGACGGACTCGTACTGCTTCATGAAATCGGCGGCGGCCTCGACGAACGTCCGGCCCGCCTCACCCGTGTCCTGCATGACCAGTTCCTCTATGTAGCGGTTGACGCTCACACCGCGCGCGAGGGCGCGCTCGCGGGCCGCCTTGGCGGTGCCCTCGTCCACGCGCACGTTCAGCTGGGTCTTCGCCATACCACGAAGCTAGCGCGGATCCGCTAGCAGCGGCAAGCGCGCATCGGAATCGAAAAGTGATACCGCCTGTGGGACGGGTCACACTACGCTCGACCCGGACAAAGAGGTCGGTGATCGTCAGGTGATGGGGGAGGCAGTCTTGTCCACAGCAGCTGCGGAGGCGCCCGCCGCCGACGGGGTCGCGGCCCGTGCGCGCGGGCTGACCAAGGCGTACGGCGCGGGCGAGACGGCGGTGCTCGCACTGGACTCGGTGGACGTGGACATCGCCCGCGGCCGCTTCACCGCGGTCATGGGCCCGTCGGGCTCCGGCAAGTCCACGTTGATGCACTGCCTGGCGGGGCTGGACACCGTGTCGGCAGGCCAGGTCTGGCTCGGCGGCACCGAGATAACCGGGCTGCGGGAGCGCGAGCTGACGCGGTTGCGCCGGGACCGGATCGGGTTCATGTTCCAGTCGTTCAACCTGATCCCGACGCTGAACGCCGCCGAGAACATCACCCTGCCCATGGACATCGCGGGCAAGAAGCCCGACGAGAAGTGGCTGAACCAGGTCATCGACACACTCGGGCTGCGGGACCGCCTCAAGCACCGGCCGGCGCAGCTCTCCGGCGGCCAGCAGCAGCGCGTGGCCTGCGCGCGGGCGCTGGCCTCCCGCCCGGAGCTGATCTTCGCCGACGAACCGACCGGGAACCTGGACTCGCGGGCGGGTCTGGAGGTACTGGGCTTTCTGCGGGAGGCGGTCGACCAGCTGGGCCAGACAGTCGTGATGGTGACCCACGACCCGGGCGCCGCCGCCCACTCCGACCTGGTGCTCTTCCTCGCGGACGGCCGGATCGTGGACCGGATGGAGGGGCCGACGGCGGACGCCGTGCTCGAACGCATGAAGCGTTTCGACGTGGGACGCGGGTCCTCCGGGCCCGAGGAGGACTGACCCGGTGCTCAAGGCAACCCTGCGCAGCTTCCTCGCGCACAAGGGACGGCTGATGCTGTCCGCGCTGGCCATCGTCCTGTCCGTGGCGTTCGTCGCGGGCAGCCTGATCTTCTCCGACACCGTCACCCGCACCTTCGACCGGTTGTTCGCCTCCACCTCCGCCGACGTCACGGTGGAGCCGAAGCAGGACCTCAAGTCGTCGGTGCCGACCGGCGCCGTCCAGACCGTGCCGGCCGCGCTGGCGGGCGAGGTGGCGAAGGTGGACGGGGTCGCGGACACCCACGCGGACGTCTCCGTGCAGAACATCGTGGTGGTCGACAGCCACAACAAGTCGGTCGGCCCGACCACCGGCGCCCCGACCATCGCCACCGACTGGTACCTGACCCGTCGCAGCCCCGTGAAGCTCACCTCGGGGCACGCCCCGCAGGGCGCAGGCCAGGCCCTCCTCGACGCGGACACCGCCGACAAGAAGCACGTCCGGATCGGCGACACGCTGACCGTGCAGGCCCAGCCCGGCACCTTCAGGGTCGAGATCGTCGGCATCGCCACCTTCACCACCACCAACCCCGGCGCGGCTCTGGTCTTCCTCGACCCGTCGGTCGCCGCGAAGGAACTGCTCGGCGCCACCGGCCGGGCCACCAGCATCTCGGTGGACGCGGCGCAGGGGGTGACCGACGCCGAGCTGAAGGGCCGTATCGGCGCGGCGATCGGCACCGGGACGTACGACCTGAAGACCGCCGACGAGCAGGCGAAGTCGTCGGCCGCGGACCTCGGCGGCTTCCTCGACGTCATCAAGTACGTGATGCTGGGATTCGCCGGGATCGCCACCCTGGTGGGCGTCTTCCTCATCGTCAACACCTTCTCCATGCTGATCGCCCAGCGCACCCGTGAACTGGGGCTGCTGCGCGCCCTGGGCGCCGACCGGCGGCAGGTACGGCGGTCCGTGCTCACCGAGGCGGTGCTGCTGGGTCTTGTCGGTTCGACGCTGGGCCTGGGCGCCGGGGTCGGGCTGGCGTTCGGGCTGATCAAGCTGATGAGCGCGTTCGGGATGAACCTGAAGGCCACCGAGATGGTCATCGGCTGGGGCACGCCGGTCGCGGCGTACGTCGTCGGGGTCGGCGTCACCTTCGTCGCCGCGTATCTGCCCGCCCGGCGCGCGGCCACGGTGTCGCCGATGGCGGCGCTCGCGGACGCCGAGATCGCCGGGGTGGGCAAGCCGCTCAGGACGCGGGCGATCGTGGGCGGGGTGGTCGGGGCGATCGGGGCCGCGGCCCTCGCGGGCTGTGCCGCGGCCTCGAAGACCGCCTCCGCCGCCTCGCTGCTCGGCCTCGGGGTCGTGCTGACCCTGATCGCGACGGTCATCGCCGGACCGCTGCTGGTCCGCCCTGTGATCCGGGTCCTCGGCGGGGCGTTCCCCGCCCTCTTCGGCCCGGTCGGCCGGATGAGCCAGCGCAACGCCCTGCGCAACCCGCGCCGCACCGGTGCCACCGCCGCCGCGCTCATGGTGGGGCTCGCCCTGGTCGGCGGGATGTCGGTGGCCAGCGCCTCCATGTCCAAGTCCTTCGACCAGCAGATCGACAAGACGCTGGGCGCCGACTTCGTCGTCCAGAACAGCAACTTCCTGCCGTTCACCCAGGAGATCACCGACAAGGTGCGAGGCACCGAGGGCGTGGGTCTCGTGGTACGGCAGCGGTTCGCGCCGGTGGCGGTACGGCTGCCGGACGGCAAGCGGGTCACCACGACCGCCGCCGGGTACGACGCCCAGGTCGACGAGGTCGCCCATGTCGCCTACAAGGGCGGCGACACCGCGGCCGCACTGGCGGCCGGCAGCCTCGGCATGGACGTCACCTTCGCGAAGGACCACAAGGTGCGCCTCGGCAGCGTGCTCCCGGTCGAGTTCCAGGGCGGGAAGCGGGCCGAGATGAAGGTGGGCGCCCTCACCGACCAGGACAGCGGCGGCGGCTTCGGCACGCAGGGCGGGCTGTTCTTCGGCATCGCCACCGTGCAGAAGTACGTCCCCGGCGGCCAGGACTCCTCGCTGTACGTCAACCGGGCCCCGGGCACCAGTGCCGACCAGTTGCGCTCGCGGCTGGAGAAGACACTCGCGCCGTACCCACAGGTGCAGGTCCGCGACCAGGCCGACTACAAGAAGCTGGTGCACGACCAGATCGCCGTGCTGCTCTACCTCGTCTACGCGCTGCTGGGCCTGGCGATCGTGATCGCGGTGCTCGGCGTGGTCAACACCCTGGCCCTGTCGGTCGTGGAGCGCACCCGGGAGATCGGGCTGCTGCGCGCGATCGGACTGGCCCGGCGGCAGCTGCGCCGGATGATCCGGCTGGAGTCGGTGGTGATCGCGGTGTTCGGCGCCGTGCTGGGGCTCGCGCTCGGCCTGGTGTGGGGCGTGTGCGTCCAGCAGGTCCTGGCGCTCCAGGGCATGAAGGCGCTCGCCGTTCCGTGGAGCACGATCGTCGCGGTCGTGATCGGCTCGGCCGTCGTGGGCATCGTGGCCGCCCTGCTGCCGGCGTTGCGTGCATCGCGCATGAATGTGCTGGCGGCCATCGCGCACGAGTGATGGAATCCCCGTGGTCGACTCAAGTCACTCGTCACCGAGGAGAGTTCATGCCGCGTCCGTTCCGCTTCGGGGTCAACCTACTCACGCCCGCGTCGGCCGGCGAGTGGCGCGCGAAGTGCCGGCGCGCCGAGGAACTCGGGTACGACGTGCTCCTCGTCCCCGACCATCTCGGCATGCCGGCGCCGTTCCCCGCACTGGTCGCGGCGGCCGAGGCCACCGAGCGGCCGCGGCTCGGCACCTTCGTGCTCAACGCGGCCTTCTGGAACCCGACGCTGCTGGCCCGCGAGGTGGCGACGACCGCCGCGCTGACCGGCGGCCGGCTCGAACTCGGGCTCGGCACCGGCTATGTGCGGGCGGAGCACGACCGGGCCGGGCTGCCGTTCGGCTCGCCGGGCGAGCGGGTGGACCATCTGCGCCGCACGGTCGAGGAGTTGCTGAAGTCGGAGGGGTGCGGGGTGCCGTTGCTGATCGGTGGCAACGGCGACCGGATGCTGCGGCTGACCGCCGAGCGCGCGGACATCGCGGCCTTCGCCGGGGCCCGCCTGACGCCGGGAAACGCGGAGGGCCGCCTGGAACCGGTCACGGCGGAGGAGCTCGACGAACGGGTGGCCCGCTACGCGGAGCTGGCGGCCGGCCGCGAGGAACCCGCCGAACGGAACCTGCTCATCCAGATCGTGGCGATCACCGACGACCCGTCGTCCGCGCTCGGCCCGCTGCTGGAGCGGCGGCCCGAGCTGACCCTGGAAGAGGCCCTCGCCCTGCCGACCATCCTCGTCGGCACACTGGAGGAGGTCGTGAAGCAGGTGCGGGGGCTGCGCGAGCGGTACGGGTTCTCGTATCTGACCGTGCTGGAGCCGTACATGGAGGCGTTCGCTCCGGCGATCACAGAACTGTCCGCGTAGTGGAATCGGCCGGTGGGCGTGAGCGGTTGCGCGGAGGAACAGTCCGCGCCAACTCCCACCGGTGCGCCTCCTGCCCCGTACTCCATTGACATCGCCTCCAGCCCCGACCGGCTCGGACCGGTTGGGCAGACGGCACAGATTCCCTCCGGTCTTCTCCAACTGCCCTGGAATCATTGCGTGTTGAGCCGAGCTCGTTCGTGAACCGGCTACGATCCGGTCGGCTCCACAAGTCGTCGTCGCCCGCGAAACCGGAAACGGAAGTCCGGGAACCGCCGGATGCCCGAGTGGCATCGGTACAGGGGCGGGGCACACGTCGACTCGGCAGTTCCCCCCGCGGCGCGGGGTACGGCGAGCACTGGACGAGCACGCTACAAGGGGCGGGATCGTGGCGTACGCGAGAGGCCTGCACATGTGCGGTGCCCTGGTGATGTGCGGGTTACTGCTGGTCGGCTGCACAGCGGGCCAAAGCGGCGAGGACACGAAGACCGGGGCGGCTGCGGCCGCGAGCACAGGCGGGGACGCCTCACCGACGGCCTCGCCGACCTTCGCAACGGATCCCGCGAAGCAGCCGAGAACCGCGGACCAGGCACGGGCGCTGATCAGGAAAGTGATCGCCGGCCCGGAGCTGTTCGGGCAGAGCGTGGTACGGACGACACCGTACGAGAGCGACCCGGGCCGCTGGGCACTGCTGGGCGACGGCTGCGCCTGGCAGTTGGAGAAACTGCCCGCGGGCGTACTGGCCACGCTGACCCGGCACTTCGAGGTGCCCGCCGGGGGCGGCAAGGGGCCGGTGCGGCTGTCGGCCACGATCACCGTGCACCGTACGACGCTGGACGCGGCCTGGGAACAGGCCGGAATGGTGGAGGAGTCCTTCGGCTGCCAGGAGGAGCTTCTGCGGCCGGGCGAGCGGCTCACGGAACTGAGCTCGACCATGTACGCGCGGGGCGAGGGACACAACGACTACAGCGACGAGTCGCTGGAGGAGACGGGCCTGTGCGTGAGTGACTCCCGCGGCGGCCCGTATCCCTACAAGTACGACCAGGCCGCGCTGGGCCCCGTGGTGGTCAGCACCTCCGTGTGCGGGGGCCGGGGACGCGCAGTGGACGAACTGTGGGCCCTGGTCCAGAGAGCCCTGCCCAGGATGCTGCTGAACGTGAAGTACGAGATCGGGAGCCCCGCCGCGTTGGGAGCCGCCTCGCCGGAGCCGGACACCTCGGCCGGCGCGGGCACGTCGACGCCGATGACGAAGTCGGACCCGGAGGGGGGTGCGTGATGGAGCGTCTGCTTCCCTCCGATCCGTCCCGGCTCGGCGGCCACCGGCTGCTGGGACGGCTGGGCGCCGGCGGCATGGGCGTGGTCTACCTGGCCCGTACCGAGGCCGGGGACCTGGCCGCGGTGAAGGTGATCCGGCCGGAGTACGCCGACCAGGCGGAGATCCGGGCCCGGTTCCGCCGGGAAGCGGTCTCCGCCCGGCGGGTGGACAGCCCGTGGGTGGTGCCGGTGGTGGGCGCCGACCCCGAGGCCGGGGCACCGTGGCTGGCCACGGCGTTCGTGCCGGGTCCGTCGCTGGCCGAGGCGGTCGTCGCCTGCGGGCCGCTGCCGACCCGCGCGGTGCGGATCACCGGCATGGAGTCCGCGCAGATCGTCCGCGACACCTCCCGCGCGCACGAAACCGGCCTGTACGCCAGGGTCGTGCCCGCCGCCGCGCCGGACGCGTCCGTGGTGATCGCCGACATGCTCGCCCACGACATCGACGGCTTCTTCTGCACCGGCACCCCCGAGCGCGCCGCCGCGGTCGCCCGCACCCTGGCCGAACGGGGCTTCGCGGGGTCGCGGTTCCTGGACGCGCCCACGGCCACCGCGGCCTTCATCACCGCGGCGGGGGACGCGGCCGACGGCTGGCAGACCCTGACCCCGTACATCAGCCCGGACGCCGCACCCGTACGTGCCTTCGCCACCGCCTACCGCAAGCGCTACGGCAGCGCACCGGGCATCTGGGCGCCGGAAGCCTACGACACCACCCGCCTCGTCGCCGACCGGCTCACCGCCCTGGTCCGGGAGGGTGTCCGACGCCCGAGCCGCGCCCAGGTCACCAAGGCCCTCACCAAGGCTCAGTTCAAGGGGCTGACCACGACGTACGCGTTCAACAAGAGCAATGAGCTCGCCGTGCAGCGGGCCTACCACTACCGGGTCGACGGCGGCCGGTTCGCATACGTCGGCACGCTGCCCGCGTCCTGACGGCGGCGGGAGCGGGCGATGCGTGCGCTGCGGGCCGAGGACCCCGAGACACTCGGCGGGCACCGGCTGCTCGCCCGGCTCGGAGCCGGCGGCATGGGCACGGTCTATCTGGCCCGCGCCGCCGACGGAGCGGTTGTCGCCGTGAAGATGATCCGCGCCGAGTACGCCGCGGATCCCGCCTTCCGGGCCCGCTTCCGCCGCGAGGTACGGCTGGCCACCGGGCTCGACGCCCGCTGGGTGGTGCCGGTGACGGCCGCCGACACCGAGGCGCGCGAGCCATGGCTCGCCACCGCCTTCGTGCCCGGCCCGTCACTGGCCGAGACGGTCGACGGACACGGTCCGCTCCCCGCGCACACCGTCGTCGTACTGGGCGCGCGTCTGGCTCAGGCGCTGGCCGAGGTGCACGCGGCGGGCCTGGTCCACCGCGACGTCAAACCCGGCAACATCCTGCTCGCCCACGACGGGCCCCGGCTGATCGACTTCGGCATCGCCCAGGGCAGCGGCGCCACCGCGCTGACCGCCCCCGACGCGATCATCGGCACCCCCGGCTACCTCTCCCCCGAACAGGCCCGGCCCCATGAGGGCGAGGTGGGCCCGCCCGGCGACGTCTTCTCCCTCGGCTGCGTGCTGGCGTACGCGGCCACGGGCCAGCGGCCGTTCGGCACCGGCGACGCGGCCGCGGTCCTGTACCGCACCGTCCACGAGGATCCCGACCTCACCGGCCTCGACCGTCTCCTGCCGCCACCGGTGCACGAGGCGATCACCGGTTGCCTCGCCAAAGACCCCCGGCACCGGCCCACGGCCGCCGAACTCCGTGACGCGTTCGAGGCGGTGACCGGCCGGGCGCCGCGCGGAGCGGAGGGGCGCGGCACGAGTCGGGGTGCCGGGCCCCGGGGTGAGGGCGACTGGCTGCCTCCCGAGGTGCTGCGGCTGGTGGCCGACCGTTCTTCCCGCGCCCTCAACCCGCCGCCGCGCCCGCCGGCCGCCCCGGATCCATCTCCCCCGGAGCCGGTCCAGAGGCTGCCCCGACGCCGCATTCTCGCGATCGGCGGCTTGGCGGTCGCCGCCTCGGGCACCGGCGCCGCCGTACTGCTGAGCCGGCGGAACACCGCGGCGACGGCCGGCACGCCCCGCACCGTGCCGACGCACACCATCGGCTTCCAGGCCGACCTGACAGGGCTTCAGAAGGACACCGGGACAGCGCAGGAACGCGGGGCCGCCCTCGCCGTCGCCACCCACAACGCACGCGCCGACGCCTCCTTCCGCCTCGCCCTGGCCAGGTACGACGACCGAGGCGAGACCGCACGGGCGAAGGACGCGGCCCGCAGCCTGCTCGTCCGGTCCGCCCTCCGCGCGGTCGTCGGCCCCACCACGGCCGCCGCCGCACGCGCCGCGGGTCCGCTCTACGCGGCCGCGTCGACACCGTTCGTGCTCGTGTCGGTCGACGCCGACGAGGCCGGACTGTCCAGGGACTCCCTACGACGCACGCTGTGCGAGACCAGGACCTCGGGTTCCGAGCGCGCCCTGCCGGTCATCCTCTACCTGACCCGGGTGCACTCCACGCGCCGTACCGCCGTCATCGAGGACCAGGCCTCGGGACAGACGGCCTGGGACATCAGCCAGTACATCCGCGAGGCACCACCCAGCGAGGGTACGGTCACCATCCACCCCGTGGCGGCCGACACCGACGACTTCCGCCCGGCCGTCCTCAAGGCCCTGGCCACCCACCCTCAGGCCGTCATCCACGCCGGGGTCTCGCCGAGCCGAGCCGCAGCCTGCGCCCGCGCCCTGGCAGCGGCTGGATTCACCGGTCCCCGCATGGGATTCGAGCCCGTCATGCGTCCGGCCTTCCTCACCGCGGCGGGCGATGCGGCCGAGGGCTGGATATGCGAAGCCCCGTACACCGAACCGGAATCGGCCGGCACCAAGGCGTCCGAGGCGTTCACCGCCGCGTACCGGAAACGCTACGGCCAGGCACCCGGCCGCTGGGCCGCCGAGGCGTACGACGCCGTCGGTCTGATCGCCCGCGCCCTCGACGCCCTCGGGGGCGGCGCGGGAGTCGAGCCCGGCCAGGTCGCCGAACGCCTCTTCCGCACTGCCTACGACGGCGTGGCCAAGCCGATCCGCTTCACCCAGGACGCCACGCACACGCTGAACGCGGAGAGGGCAAGCTTCCTCTGCCAGGCCAGGGACGGGGATTTCCGGTTCCTGGGGCGATACGACCAGGCTCGATGAGCAGCAGCGACGGGAAGGTCGCCGCCGCGGCCTTCTTCCCGTGGGCTCGCCTGCCCTGGACCCCGAGTTTCTGCTGCCGGGCCGGCCGCAGCGGCTGGGTCCGTACGACCACGCGGTCTTCAAGCCACGCCGGGGTGCCTTCTACCGCACCTGCCCGGAGGAGCCGCTGAGTGAGCGCGGCGTCGACACGACGGGAGCGCACGTGAGGTCGGCGGCGGGGAGCCGGCCGGTGGCGAGGAAGGCGTTGACGGTGTCGTTGACACAGGCGTCGCCGTAGTCGGTGCCGTACACCCCGTGCCGGTAGGAGCCGGTGACGGTGATGAGCCGGGAAGCAGGCCACCTTGCGTGCATCTGCCGGGCCTCCGAGTACGGCACCCGGGGGTCGCCGGTGGCGTTGACCATGAGCGCCGGGATGTCGTTGTGAACGGTGGTGACCGGCTGTTCCTCGGGCGGCGGCCAGAAGGAGCAGGGTGTGACGTTGTTGAGGATCGGGCCGAACAGCGGGTGCCGAGCCCGGGTCCGCTCGATCGCGCGCCAATGGACCTCGGTGTCGCGCGGCCCTGGCGTGTCTGCGCACAGGTACGCGGTCTGAGTGCTGCCGTACGCGGAGCCGTCGCCGGTCAGCGTCGCCGCCAGGAAGGCGGCGAGGAACTCGTCCGGCTCGGCGTGCCCGGTGTCGGCGGCCTGCCTGAGTGTGCGGAAGACACCCGCGATGAGCGCGTCCCCCTCCTCCGTGTCGTCGCCCAGGACCGCGTAGTCGAACAGCGGCGCCACGTGCCGGTCCACCCGGTACGGGCCGACCGAAAGCGGCCGCCTCACGGCCGCGGCCTGGATGCGGTCGAGGGTGGCGAGCACGGCGTCGGCGGTGCCGCCCAGCCCGTATGTACGGTCGTGGGCCGCCGCCCAGCCCGCCCAGTGGCGCAGCGCGTCCTCGTTGACCTGCTCGGTGCCGTACTCCGCCCAGGGGGCGAGGCGGCTCGGGTCGTGCACGCCGTCGAGGACGACCCGGTCGGTGCGGCCGGGGAACATCGCCGTGTAGACCTCGCCCAGGTAGGTGCCGTACGAGACGCCGTAGAAGGAGATCCGGCGCTCGCCGAGGGCGGCGCGGACGGCATCCATGTCGCGGGCCGCGTTGCGCGTGGAGACGTGGGGCAGGAGAGCTCCGGCGCGGTCGCGGCACTGCTCGGCGAGGCCGCGTTCGAAGGCCGTCATGCGGTCGAAGCCGGCCCGGTCCGGGCCAGCCGAGCGGAAGTAGGTCTCGGTCCGCCAGCCGCAGTCCAGCGGTGTGTTGCGGCCGGTGAAGCGCGGGTCCACGCCGACGATGTCGTAGCGGCGGGCGGTCGCCCCCATCGCCGCGCTGACGGCCGGCAGGGACTCGATCGCGGGATCCGCCGGGCCGCCCATGTTGTAGAGCAGCGTGCCGATGCGGTGCGCAGGATCGGCGGCCCGGAGGCGGGCTATGGCAATGCTGACCGTCTGGCCGCCGGGGGCCGCGTAGTCCAGGGGGACCGTCAGGCCGGCGCATTGGGCGCCGGCCTTGTCGAGGGCCTTGCCGGTGTCGTCGTCGGGGCCGCGGACGCAGGTCTTCCAGGCGAGTTGCCGGTGGTCCGGAGACGGGTCGGTGGGCGTGGTCACGGGCGGCGGGAGATCGGCCGCGGTCGCCGGGAGGGCGGCCATGGCCAGGAGAACGACTGCTGCCGCCACCCTCCCGACCCCCACGCGGACTGTGATCGCCATATCACACAGTGTAGCAATCCGCAGGTAGGCGCCGTATCCGAATTCCGGGCAACTGTCCGGCATCCGCCGGAGTGGGCGATGCACAAGGATCCGGACGGCCGACAGGCTCGCGGCTCGCCACCCCTTCGACTCCCGGGCCGGGAAAACCCGTTCGCCAGAGCGGCAAGCACACTGCTTGGCTCACCCCATGAGCGAACTTCACATCCGCTGCGCCACCCTCTCGGACATCGACACCGCGCTGCGGTTCTGGCGCGACGCCGCCGAGGGAACGAGCATCAGCGACGACCGCGGCGGAGTGGACCGCCTCCTCGCCACCGACCCCGAGGCCCTGCTCCTCGCCGAACTGGACGGTGAACTCGTCGGCACGGTGATCGCGGGCTTCGACGGCTGGCGCTGCCATCTGTACCGGCTGGCCGTGCATCCCGAGCGGCGCCGCCGTGGCATCGGCTCGGCCCTGCTGGCGGCCGCCGACGAGCGGTTCGTACGGCTCGGCGGGCGGCGCGCGGACGCGATGGTGCTGGTGCGCAACGAGACCGCGCATCATGCCTGGCGGGCGGCGGGGTATCAGTCCCAGGAGCAGTGGCGGCGATGGGTGAAGCCACTGGCGGACGGCGACCACTGAGGCAATTTTGCCGATCCTTTACCATTGGGGAAACCGTCGTTCCTCGATGAAAGGTGTGAGCGTCCCCCCATGGGCGAGCCTCCCGGTCCTGACCGCCGCCGACACCGCGCGGTCCCGTCCGCCCTGTCCGATCATGGGACGGAGGTGACCCGATGACCGAAGTGCTCCTCCTGCTGGTGGCGATCCTGCTGTCGCTCGCCTGCGGTGCCTTCGTCGCGGCCGAGTTCTCGCTGACCACGGTCGAGCGCGGCGAGCTGGAGCGCGCCGTGGAGCGCGGCGAGCGCGGGGCGGCGGGGGCCCTCAAGGCCGCACGGAACCTGACGTTCCAGCTCTCGGGGGCGCAGCTCGGCATCACGGTCACCAATCTGGTGGTCGGCATGCTCGCCGAGTCCTCGATCGCCAAGCTGCTGGCCGGCCCGCTGGAGGCGGTGGGCGTCGGCGCGTCGGCGGCGAGCTCGCTCGCGCTGGTGATCGGCACCGCGCTGTCCACGGTGTTCCTGATGGTCGTCGGCGAGCTGGTGCCCAAGAACTGGGCGATCTCCGCGCCGCTGGCCGTGGCCAAGCGGGTGGGCAACGCCCAGCGCTGGTTCAGTGCGGCCTTCCGTCCGTTCATCACGCATCTCAACAACACCGCGAACCGGCTGGTACGGCGCCTGGGCATCGAGCCCGCCGAGGAGCTGGCCTCCGCGCGCGGGCCCCAGGAGCTGGCCGCACTGGCCCGGCACTCGGCCAAGCAGGGCGCGCTGGAGGCGGACACCGCCGAGCTGTTCGTGCGCACGCTCAACCTCGCCGATCTCACGGCCGAGAACGTGATGACCCCGCGCGTCCAGGTCGTCGCCCTGGAGGTCCGGGCGACCTGCGAGGACGTGGCGAACGCGACCCGGGCGACCGGCCTGTCCCGCTTCCCGGTCTACGAGGACAGCCTGGACTCGGTCGTCGGCACCGCCCACATCAAGGACATCCTGACCATGCCCGCCGAGGAGCGGTCCCGGGTCCGGGTCGCCCAGGTGATGCGCGAACCCCTGCTGGTCCCCGAGTCCCTCACCGTCGACCGCCTCCTGGACCGCCTCGGCGGCCGGCGCACCATGGCCGTCGTGATCGACGAGTACGGCGGTACGGCCGGCGTCGCCACCCTGGAGGACATCGTCGAGGAGGTCGTCGGCGAGGTCCGCGACGAGCACGACCCGCACGAGACGCCCGACCTGGCCCCCGCCGGCGCCGACGCGACGGGCCGCGCGCTCTACTCGGCCGACGGCGCGGCCCGCATGGACCAGCTCGCGCGCGTGGGCCTGCGGGCGCCCGAAGGGCCGTACGAGACGCTGGCGGGGCTGGTCGCGACCGCGCTGGGCCGGATACCCGAGACCGGGGACGGTGTCGAGGTCGCCGGCTGGCGGCTGGACGTGGTGGACGCGTCGGGACGCCGGGCGGCCCGGGTGCTGCTGCACGCGCCGCTCGCCGACGAGACGGAGCAGGAGGGGCAGCGGTGACCGCCGTACAGCTGCTGATCGGTTTCGCGACGCTGGTCGTGAACGCCTTCTTCGTCGGCGCCGAGTTCGCGCTGATCTCCGTACGCCGCTCCCAGATCGAGCCGCACGCCGAGGCGGGCGACCGGCGGGCCAAGAGCGTGCTGTGGGGGCTGGAACACGTGTCCGCGCTCCTGGCCGCCGCCCAGCTCGGCATCACGCTGTGCACGCTGGTGCTGGGTGTGGTCGCGGAGCCGGCGATCGCGCATCTGCTGGAACCGGTGTTCCACGCGATCGGCGTGCCCACGAGCGCCGGCCACGTCGTGTCCTTCGTGATCGCGCTGACCCTGGCGACCTATCTGCACATGCTGCTGGGCGAGATGGTGCCGAAGAACGTGGCACTGGCCGAGCCGGTGCGCAGCGCGCTGCTCCTCGGTCCTCCCCTGGTCGCGCTGTCCCGGACGCTGCGCCCGGTGATCTTCACGATCAACGCCTTCGCGAACGGCCTGCTGCGGCTGCTCCGGGTGGAGGCCAGGGACGAGGTCTCGGCGACCTTCACGGACACCCAGCTCGCCGAGATCGTCAGGGACGCCAGTGAGGCGGGCCTGATCGACGACCGGGCCCAGGAGCGGCTGCACGACGCCCTGGAGCTGGGCCGCCGGCCGGTGCGGGACGTGGTGGTGCCGCTGGAGCGTGTCGTCTACGCGCGCGTGGGCGTCACCCCGGAGGAGCTGGAGCGGCTGTCGGCGGAGTCGGGGTTCTCCCGCTTCCCGGTGGTGGACGAGGGACGGCGGATCGTCGGCTATCTGCACGTCAAGGACGCGCTGGACGCCTCGCCCCGGGACGAGGCGTTCCGGCTGCGGGACATGCGGCCGATCGCCCGGGTACGGGAGAGCACACCACTGGACGACGTGCTCACCGCGATGCGCGGCAGCCGCACCCATCTTGCGGGCTTGCTCGGCGACGACGGGCGGCTGGCGGGTCTGGTGACGATGGAGGACGTGCTGCGGGAGCTGTTCGGGCAGCATGCGTAGGCCCCGGCGGAGGAAGTGGCCGACGCGGCTCCGGAGGGAGTGACCGAGGCCTCGCATCTGCGGAGGGAGTGACCGACTGACGGGTATGCGCCCCGGGATACCATCTCTGTCGCCATGCAGAAGAACCCGGTGCTTCCCGCACACTCCAGTCTGGTCGCGATCGGCGACTCCTTCACCGAGGGCATGTCGGACCTCAAGCCCGACGGCACCTACCGGGGCTGGGCCGATGTCCTCGCCGCCCGGATGGCCGCCCGCACCCCCGGCTTCCGCTACGCGAACCTCGCGGTGCGCGGCAAGCTGATCGGGCAGATCGTCGACGAGCAGGTGGACGTGGCGGTCGCGATGCGGCCCGACGTGATCACGCTGGTCGGCGGCCTCAACGACACGCTGCGCCCCAAGTGCGACATGGTCCGGGTCCGGGACCTGCTCACCGAGGCGGTGGAGCGGCTGGCGCCGGCCTGCGAGCGGCTGGTGCTGATGCGCAGCCCCGGCCGCCAGGGCCCGGTCCTGGAGCGGTTCAGGCCCCGCATGGAGGAGCTGTTCGCCGTTGTCGACGAGCTGGCCGAGCGGCACGGCGCCCTCGTGGTCGACCTGTACGGCGCGCCTTCGCTGGCCGACCCCCGGCTGTGGGACGTGGACCGGCTGCACCTGACGGCCGAGGGGCACCGCAGGGTCGCCGAGGCGGTCTGGCAGACCCTCGGCTACGAACCCGAGGACACCGGGTGGCGTACGCCGATCCCGGCTACGGCGCCACCCGGCTGGGTCGCGCGCCGGGTCGCGGACGCCCGCTTCACCAGGGAGTACCTCCTGCCGTGGATAGGCCGCCGCCTCACCGGCCGCTCCTCCGGCGACGGCCGCGCGCCGAAGCGGCCGGAGCTGCTGCCGTACGAGGCGTAGGGGCGCCCCCGTGCCCACCCGGGTGATCAACGTCAGGGGCCGGATCCACGAGTTCGGCTCCCGGCTGGAACACGCCCCCGCGGACGTCGTCTACGTAGGCCGCCGCTGGACCATGGGCGGCTGGGATCTCCCCCGCCACCCGCTGTACAACCCGTTCGCCTACGACACCCCGAAGAAGAAGCGGGACGGCACCCGGGCCGAGGTGATGGCGATGTACCGGGCCCGTCTGCTGGAGCGGCCCGAACTGCTGGAGCTGGTGGCGGAGCTGCGCGGGAAGACCCTGGCCTGCTGGTGTGCACCGCAGCTGTGCCACGCGGACGTGCTGGCGGAACTGGCCGAGGTCTCCTAGAGCCCGCGTCGGACCCCGTCGAGCCCGCGTCGCCGAGCCGGTCCGGAAGCCGCGCTCGCGGGCCGTGACATGGCTCTCGTACGTTCGCACGAGCGGGCCCGTGACGCTGGCCTGCAGGAATCGCCAGTAGAATCCGTACACGTGACTTCAGCCGCGCCCGCCAAGCCCCGCATTCCGAACGTCCTCGCCGGACGCTACGCCTCCGCCGAGCTCGCCACGCTCTGGTCGCCCGAGCAGAAGGTGAAGCTCGAGCGGCAGCTCTGGCTCGCCGTGCTGCGGGCCCAGAAGGACCTCGGGATCGAGGTGCCGGACACGGCGATCGCCGACTACGAACGGGTCCTCGACACCGTGGACCTGGCCTCCATCGCCGAGCGCGAGAAGGTCACCCGGCACGACGTGAAGGCGCGGATCGAGGAGTTCAACGCCCTCGCCGGGCACGAGCACGTGCACAAGGGCATGACCTCCCGGGACCTGACGGAGAACGTCGAGCAGCTGCAGATCCGGCTCTCGCTGGAGCTGATGCGCGACCGTACGGTGGCCGTGCTGGCGCGGCTGGGCAAGCTGGCCGGCGAGTACGCCGAGCTGGTCATGGCCGGCCGCTCCCACAACGTGGCCGCGCAGGCCACCACCCTCGGCAAGCGCTTCGCGACCGCCGCCGACGAACTGCTGGTCGCCCACGGCCGCGTCGAGGAGCTGCTCGGGCGCTACCCGCTGCGCGGCATCAAGGGCCCGGTCGGCACCGCCCAGGACATGCTGGACCTGCTGGGCGGCGACGCGGCGAAGCTCGCCGAGCTGGAGAACCGGATCGCGCGGCACCTCGGCTTCTCGCAGGCGTTCACCTCGGTCGGCCAGGTGTACCCGCGCTCGCTGGACTACGAGGTGGTGACCGCGCTCGTACAGCTGGCCGCCGCCCCCTCCTCGCTGGCCAAGACGATCCGGCTGATGGCCGGGCACGAGCTGGTCACCGAGGGCTTCAAGCCGGGTCAGGTCGGCTCCTCGGCGATGCCGCACAAGATGAACACGCGGTCCTGCGAGCGCGTCAACGGCCTCATGGTGATCCTGCGCGGCTACGCCTCGATGACCGGCGAGCTGGCGGGCGACCAGTGGAACGAGGGCGACGTGTCCTGCTCGGTGGTGCGCCGGGTGGCCCTTCCCGACGCGTTCTTCGCCCTTGACGGTCTGCTGGAGACGTTCCTGACGGTGCTCGACGAGTTCGGCGCCTTCCCGGCCGTCATCGCCCGGGAGCTGGACCGCTACCTCCCGTTCCTCGCCACCACCAAGGTGCTGATGGGCGCGGTGCGCGCGGGTGTCGGCCGTGAGGTCGCCCATGAGGCGATCAAGGAGAACGCCGTCGCCACCGCGCTCGCGATGCGCGAGCAGGGCGCCGAGCGCAACGACCTGCTCGACAAGCTCGCCGCCGACGAGCGGCTGCCGCTGGACCGAGAGCAGCTGGCCGCGCTGATGGCCGACAAGCTGTCCTTCACGGGCGCGGCCGCCGCCCAGGTCGGTGTCGTCGCCGGCCGGATCGAGGAGCTCGTCAAGCAGTACCCGGAGGCCGCCGGTTACACCCCCGGAGCGATCCTCTGAGCCGCTTCACGGCGGCGGACCTGGAGGCCGCCCGCGACCGTCTCGTCCCGGACGTGCTCGCGGACGGCCTCGGCGTCCTGTTCTGCGGGATCAACCCCGGCCTGATGACGGCGGCCACCGGCCACCACTTCGCCCGTCCCGGCAACCGCTTCTGGCCGGTCCTGCACCTGTCCGGCTTCACCCCGAGGCTGCTGAAGCCCGCGGAACAGGGTGAGTTGCTGTCGTACGGGCTCGGCATCACGAACGTGGTGGCGCGGGCGACCGCGCGGGCCGACGAGCTGACGGCCGAGGAGTACGCGGAGGGCGGGCGGCTGCTGACGGCGAAGGTGACGCGGGTCCGGCCGAGGTGGCTGGCGGTGGTGGGCGTCACCGCCTACCGGTCCGCCTTCGCCGACCGCAAGGCCCAGGTGGGCCCGCAGGAGCGGACGCTCGGGGACACCCGGGTGTGGGTGCTGCCGAACCCCAGCGGGCTGAACGCCCACTGGACGGCGGCGACGATGGCGGAGGAGTTCGGGCGGCTGCGGGTGGCGGCGGAGGGTTAGCGCGGGCGTCAGGCGTCCCGGCGCCGGATGCTCCACGCTCCCGCCAGCAGCGCGGCGCCCGCCCACAGTGCCGTCACCGCAAGCCCGCTCCACGGCCCCAGGGGGCCGTCCCACGTCTCCTGGAACACCACCTGGCCCGCTCTGTCCGGCAGAACATCCGCCACGGAGCCGAACACGTCACCGATCACGAACGACACGGTCAGCAGGAGCGGGATCAGGATGCCGAGGGTCGCGGTCCCGCTGCGCAGCACGGCCGTGAGACCCGCCGCGAGCAGGGCCATCAGCGTCAGGTAGACGCCACAGCCCACCGCGGCGCGCAGACCTTCCGGCCAGGTCGGCGCGACTGTTCCGAGCAGGAACCTGCCCAGCACGAGGGTGACGAGGCCGGTGACCAGTCCTACGGCGAGCACGGGCAGCGCGATCGCCGTGGCCTTGGCCGCGAACCAGCGCCGCCGGTCGGGCACCGCGGAGAGGGCGAGGCGCAGGGCGGCGCCCCGGAACTCGGACGAGACGGCCGTCGCGCCGAAGGCGACCGCCGCGATCTGTCCGAGGGACACGCCTGCGAAAGCGGAGAAGAGCGGGTCGGCGTCGCCGGAGCCGGCCGCCGAGAGCGCGGAGTACGCGACGGTGGCGAGCAGGACGGCGCACAGGGTGCCGACGAGCGGGCGGAGCGTACGGATCTTGATCCACTCGGCGTGGAGCACGGGCTGGAACGGCACGGTCAGGCCTCCTGGTGGTGCTGTGCGGTGAACTCGGCCTCCGCCGCGGTCAGATCGAGGTAGGCCTCCTCCAGGGTGGCCTCCTCCTGGGTGAGTTCGAGGACGGGGACGGCCGCGTCGGCCAGCAGGCGGCCGAGGTCCTCCACGCGCGCGTGCCGTACCGTCCAGACCCCGTCCGCGTCGCGCGCCGCGTCCTGACCGTGCCGGGCGAGCAGTTCGGCGAGCCGTTCGTCGTCGGTGGTGCGGACCCTCGCCGCGGGCCGCACACGCGCGTGGATGAAGTCCCGGACCGGGGTGTCGGCCAGGAGCCGGCCGCGGCCGAGGACGATCAGGTGGTCAGCGAAGGTCGCCGTCTCGTTCATGAGATGGCTGGAGACCAGCACCGTGCGGCCTTCCGCCGCAAGTCGGCGCAGCAGACCGCGGATCCAGACGATGCCTTCGGGATCGAGGCCGTTGGAGGGTTCGTCGAGCAGCACCACCTCGGGATCGCCGAGCAGGGCGGCGGCGATCCCGAGCCGCTGGCGCATGCCCAGGGAATACGTGCGCACCCGGCGCCGGGCGACGGGCGCCAGTCCCGTCTCCGCCAGCAGTTCGTCGATCCGGCCGGCCGGGATGCGGTTGCTCGCCGCGAGGGCGCGCAGATGGTCGCGGCCGGTGCGCGAGCCGTGCGCGGCGTCGGCGTCGAGCAGGGCGCCCACCCGGCGCAGGGGTTCGCTGAGTTCGGGGTACGGCCGCCCGCCGATCGTGGCCGTTCCGGAGGTGGCGTGGTCGAGGCCGAGGACGAGCCGCAGGGTGGTGGACTTGCCGGCGCCGTTGGGGCCCAGGAAGCCGGTGACGAGGCCGGGGCGGACGGCGAAGGTGAGGTGGTCCACGGCCCGGCGGCCCCCGTACTCCTTGGTGAGGTCGTGCACCTCGATGCTGGTCATGCCGACAGCCTTGCCGGGCACGGGGCTTGGGGTCCTCCCCCGCCGGTGGAGATCGCCTCCCCCGCTCGGGGGAGGGCCGTTGTCAGTGGGGCCTGCCACGATGTCCGCATGGCCCGCTTTCTCCGCCCGCTGCTGCGGGGGACGACCTACACGCGTCTGCTGCATCTGTGGGTGCCGTTGCTCGTCGTCGCTCTGTGGCTCTTCATCGACCCGTCGACGCCGTGGGTGCCCGCGCTGCTGCTGGTCCCGGTCGGGCTGATCCCCGCCGTGCGCCGGGGCGAGGGCGTGCAGGCGCGGCTGCTGCTCACCCCGGGCGAGGAGGAGTCGGGGATCTCGGAGACGCCGTCGGCGACCTGGCGGGACCGGGGGCGCACGGTGCTGTGGCTGGAGGCGCGGATGGTCCTCGGCTCGGCGGGCGCGCTGGCTTCGGTGTGGCTTCCGGCCATCGCCATCGACCTCGGCCGGCTCGCCGCCGGACAGACGCCCGGTGACCTCCCGTTCCTCGACACGGCGCGGCCGCACTGGGCGTACGCCCTGCTGATCCCGGTGCCGCTGATCGCCCTCTACGGGGCCGTGGTCGGCTTCGGAGAGCTGGTCACCGCGCTGGCCCGGCGGCTGCTCGGGCCGTCCGCCGCCGAGCGGCTCGCGGCGCTGGAGGAGCGCACCGAGCAGCTGCTGGAACGCACGCGTATCGCGCGCGAGTTGCACGACTCGATCGGACACGCGCTGACGGTGGCGGTGGTGCAGGCGGGCGCGGCCCGGGCGGCGGGCGATCCGGAGTTCACCGACCGGGCGCTGGCCGCCATCGAGGAGACCGGCCGGAGCGCGCTGGAGGATCTGGAGCGGGTGCTGGGCGTACTGCGCGAGTCCCGGCAGCCGGTGAGCGGGCGGCCCACGCTCGCCGAGGCCGACCGGCTCCTGGAGTCTGCGCGCGCCTCGGGCGCCAAGGTGGACACCGAGGTCACCGGCCCCCTGGAAGCGGTGCCGGGGCCGGTCTCCCGGGAGGGCTACCGCATCCTCCAGGAGGCGCTCACCAATGTGCTGCGGCACGCGGGGCCCGTGCCCGTGCGGATCCGGGTGACCGTGGCCCACGGAACGCTGGACCTCGAAGTGCGCAATCCGCTTCCGGGCGCGATACCCGGGCCCGGGCGGGGCAGCGGGCTGCGCGGGATCCGCGAGCGCGCGGCCTTGCTCGGGGGCCGCGCACATACCGGACCGGACGGGGGCGACTGGCAGGTGCACGCCGAGCTGCCGGTCGGTTGATCTACGCTGACCGGATGCCGGTCACCGTCCTGCTCGTCGACGACGAACCCCTCGTACGCGCGGGCCTGCGGGCCGTGCTGGAGGCACAGCCCGACATCGAGGTGGTCGGGGAGGCTGCGGACGGGGCGGCGGTGATCCCGCTGGTGCGGCGACTGCGGCCGGACGTGGTCGCGATGGACGTGCGGATGCCGCTGCTGGACGGGATCGAGGCCACCCGCGCGGTGCTGCGTACGGTCGCCGAGCCACCGAAGATCCTCGTGGTGACGACGTTCGAGGACGACGAGTACGTGTACGAGGCGCTGCGCGCGGGCGCCGACGGGTTTCTGCTGAAGCGGGCCCGGCCGGCCGAGATCGTGCACGCGGTGCGGCTGGTCGCCGAGGGCGAGTCCTTGCTCTTCCCGGCATCGGTGCGGCAGCTCGCCGGACGATACGGCCAGGGCGAAGTGCGGGACGCGCTGGAGTGGGCGCGGCTGACCGAGCGGGAGGCCGAGGTACTGCGGCTCATGACGCAGGGGCTGGCCAATGCCGAGATCGCCGGGCGGCTGGTCGTCGGAACCGAGACCGTGAAGTCCCATGTGGGGGCCGTGCTGGCCAAACTCGGGGTGCGGGACCGCACTCAGGCGGTGATCGCGGCCTACGAATCGGGCTTCGTCACGCCCGGCTGATCGCGGATCTTTGGCAGATCGGAGGCGTCCGGCACTCGCCGGGGCCGTCGGCGCCGAAGTACGATCCGGCCAACGTGCGGTGTTAGCTGGGAGGACGGACATTGGCGGGGTTGACCGGTGGTGATCCGTCTCTGCTGCGAAGGATCAATTCCGCGGTGGTGCTGCACGCGCTGCGGGCCACCGACTGCGCGACGCTCACCGAGATCACCCGGGTCACCGGGCTGTCCCGGCCGACCGTCGAAGGAGTCGTCGAGGGGCTCATCGAAGCCGGCCTGGTCGTCGAGAAGGCGGCCGAGGAGGGCGCCACCCGGCGGCAGGGGCGGCCGGCGCGGCGGTTCCGGTTCCGGGCCGAGGCCGGGCATCTGCTGGGCCTGGAGATCGGCCCGCACCGCGTCGCCGCGCTTCTGGCCGACCTGGACGGCCGGATACTGGGGGCGCAGGCCAAGGAAGTGGACGAGACGGCCGATGCGGACGAGCGGCTGGAGCGGCTGCGTACCGCCGTCGCCGAACTGCTGCGCCGGGCCGGGGTGGCGCGCAGTTCGCTGCGGGCCGTCGGGGTCGGCACACCCGGCATCGTCGAGGCGGACGGCCGGGTGCGGCTGGGCACCGCGCTGCCCGAGTGGACGGGGCTGCGGCTGGGCGAGCGGCTCAGCCGGTCCTTCAAGTGCCCGGTCCTGGTGGAGAACGACGCCAACGCCGCGGCCGTCGCCGAGCACTGGAAGGGCGCCGCCACCGAGTCCGACGACGTGGTGATGGTGCTGGCCGGGCTCAGTCCGGGCGCCGGTTCGCTGATCGGCGGGCGGCTGCACCGGGGGTACGGCGGGGCGGCCGGGGAGATCGGCGCGCTGCACCTGCTGGGCCGGGAGGTGACCCCGGAGACGCTGCTGTCCACCACCGACGAGCCGCTGCACCCGCTGGACGAGCAGGCGGTCGCCGAGGTGTTCGCGCTGGCCCGCAAGGGGGACGCGCGGGCACGGGCGGCCGTCGACCGGTTCATCCAGCGGCTGGTCCACGACGTGGCCGCGCTGGTGCTGGCGCTGGACCCGGAGCTGGTCGTGATAGGCGGCTGGGCGGCGGGCCTGGACGGCGTCCTGGAGCCGCTGCGCCGTGAACTCGCCCGCTACTGTCTGCGGCCGCCCCGGGTGGCTCTCTCCCTGCTCGGCGAGGCGGCGGTGGCGACGGGCGCGCTGCGGCTCGCCCTCGATCATGTGGAGGAGCAGCTGTTCGCGGTGGACAGGACGGTCACCGCACGCCGCTGACCGCCCGCCCCGGGTAAATGCGTCGCGCCCCGGAAGAGATCCGGGGCGCGACCTGGTCGTGCGGCGCGGTGGCTAGGAGGCCTGCCGCTCGGGGCCGTGGTGGATCTCCACGCCGCCGGTGTCCCCGAAGGTCAGCCGGCAGGTGTCCGCGCGGTAGGTGGCGACGGAGAGCGCGGCGGTGCGGCCGGCGGCGAGGAAGCGGGTGGTGACGACCAGCACCGGGGCGCCGGGGAGACGGTCGAGCTCCTTGGCGTCGTCCGCGCGGGCCGAGCCGAGCTCCACGGCCTGGTCCTGGCCCTCCAGCTCCAGGCGCTGCAGCTCACGCAGGACCGCACGCGCGCGGGGTGCTCCGGACGGCGCGTCGATCGCCGTCAGCTCCGGGACCGAGTCCGCCGGGATGTAGAGCAGCTCGGCGGCGACGGGCTGGCCGTGCGAGACGCGGGAACGGCGCACGATGTGCACGGGCTCCTCCGCGCCGGTCTCCAGGGCGGTCGCGACGGCGGCGGGCGGCACCGCGAGGGTGCAGTCCGCGGGCTGCCAGGCGTCGCCGGAGGCGCCCGGCCAGGCGTGCTCGTCGGAGCCCACCGCCACGCCCATGCGCGGGGGCGCGACCGTCGTACCGACACCGCGGCGGCGCTGCAGCCGGCCCTCCAGTTCGAGCTGTTCGAGGGCCTGGCGGAGGGTGGCCCGGGCCACGCCGAAGCGGGCGGCGAGGTCGCGCTCGTTGGGCAGGATCTCGCCGACCGAGAACTCCGAGTCCAGTGCCTCACTGAGCACGGTCTTGAGATGCCAGTACTTCGGTTCCGGCACCGATTCCAGCTGCGTGGTCCCCACCCTGTCCTCCGCAATCGCCGTGGTCCGGCGGCGTTTTAGCGCCCTTGTTTATTAAAGGTTGTTGTACTTATCTGCGACCATAGGACGGCGCACACCCTTGGTCAAGACCAATCGTCGATCCCTTGGCCAACGCATAGAAAGCGGTGCCATGCACCGTTCACGAGGCGTTCGCGCGGGGGCGTTTTCGTGACATGGCGGCAAAGCTCCCGTCGCACCGCGAGAACCGCCCGGAACAGGGTGTTCACCAGACGGCGGCAGACTGCGCCACCCCGTCCCGCCCGACACGCTCCCGCATGTCCGGCGGAATCCCGCCGGACTCCGCACCCCCGGCCCAGAATGATCCGCGGACCGCCGGCGGACGGTGGCCGGCGACCCGGGTACGGAGCGGAGGCGAAGGCGGAGGCGGCCGGTGCGGGGAACCCGCGAGACGGCACGGCACCCCGTTTTCAACCTGGAGCCATGCAGGGTGCGTTGACGGGCCGGGCCGACGTGCGACACACCCCATCGGGGACTACCCGCGAGTAGCAATTGCTGACAAGCTGTCTACGGCGTCCGCCGAAGTCCCAGACGAGGAGCCCCCATGTCCGCCACCGTCTCCTTCAAAGTCCCGGCCGCGCACGGCCGGCAGGATGTGACCGTCTCGTACGCGCGCGTGGGCCGCGGCGAACCGCTGGTCCTCATCCACGGCATAGGGCATCACCGGCAGGCCTGGGACCCCGTGGTGGACATCCTCGCGACCGAGCGGGACGTGATCGCCGTGGACCTGCCCGGCTTCGGCGCCTCCCCGGCCCTGCCGGACGGCCTCGCCTACAACCTGCCGACCACCGGCGCCGTGCTCGGCGCCCTGTTCGAGACCCTGGAACTGGACCGGCCGCACGTGGCGGGCAACTCGCTCGGCGGGCTGCTGGCGCTGGAACTGGGCCGCGAGAAGCTCGTACGGTCCGTCACCGCCCTCTCCCCCGCCGGCTTCTGGTCGCAGGCGGAGCGGCGCTACGCCTTCGGCGTGCTCATCGCCATGCGGCGGATCGCGGAGCGGCTGCCGCTCCCGCTGATCGAGCGGCTGTCCCGGTCCGCCGCCGGGCGGACGGCCCTGACCAGCACCATCTACGCCCGCCCGGCGCGCCGTTCACCCGAGGCCGTGGTCGCGGAGACGCTGGCCCTCGCGCAGGCCAGCGGATTCGCCGAGACTCTGCGGGCGGGCTCCGCCGTCCAGTTCACCGACGACGTCCCCGGCATCCCGGTCACCGTGGGCTGGGGCACCCGGGACATGCTGCTGATGCGCCGCCAGGGGGTCCGGGCCAAGCAGATCATCCCCAAGGCCCGGCTGGTCCGGCTGCCCGGCTGCGGACACTGCCCGATGAACGACGACCCGGCGCTGGTCGCCCGCGTCATCCTCGACGGCAGCCGCTGACGCACGGCCGACCGCCGACGCCGCGTCCGCACCGGCCGACGGGCGACTGCCGGCCGACGGCACGGTGCGACGCGGGGCCGGGGCGACCGGAGCTACCGGAGCTACCGGAGCTACCGGAACGACGGGGGTCCCGCGGTCGGCACGGTCGGGCAGAGCGCGGGCAACCGCCGACCAGCGGTCGACACGGCGGCACACAGCACCGGCCGTCACCGACCAGCAGTCGACGCGACGGGGCAAAGCACCAGCCACCGCCGACCAGCAGTCGACGCGACGGGACAAAGCACTGGCGACCACCGACCAGCAGTCGACAAAGCGCGACAGAGCACTGGCAATCGCCGACCAGCGGTCGGCACGACGGGATGGAGTACGGCCGGACGTCGTCCGGAAGTCTGCGGGGTGGGGCCGAGGAGCGGTCGGCGTCGGTTTGCGGCCGAGGTGGGGCAGGGCGCCGGAGCCCAGGGCGACCCCGGCACCCACCAGGACGCCGCCGACGGCCTGGGCGGGGCCGTAGGAGCCCGTTCCGACGAGCGGGGCGGTGCACACGGCGGTGAGCGGGACGAGGCCGGTGAAGAGCGTCGCGCGCTCCGTGCCGATCCGCTGTACGCCCATGTACCAGCACACGAAACCGACGACGGTCACCACGGCCGCCTGCCACAGCAGCGCGGCGGTCTCCGTGGCGTCGGGCCGGCGCAGCCATGCCCCGCCGTCGAGCACGGCCCCGGTCACCGCCGCCTCGGCCGCGGCGAGGGCGCACACGGTGGCGGTCAGCAACCGTGGCCCGAGCGCCCGCAGCACCGGTCCGGCGAGCACCGCGAACCCGACCTCGCCGGCCAGGGCGCACACCGAGAAGGCGAGACCGCTGCCGTCCGTCCGCCCCCAGCCCTGGACCGCGAAGGCGCCGGCCGCGACCAGCAACGCCCCGCGGAGGACAAGGCGTTGTGGCCGACGGCCGTCAAGAAGCGGGACCAGGACCGCGACCACCACCGGGGCGCAGCCGACGAGGACGCCCGGGACCGCCGGTTCCGCGGTGCGCTCGGCGGCGAGGACCGCCAGGTTGAAGCCGACCATCCCGACGGCGGCGAGCAGGGCCAGCCGCAGCCACGCACGCGCCCCCAGCCCGCGCAGCCGCCCGGCCGCATCCCGCCCGGCGAACGGCACGAGCAGCAGGCAGGCCAGTCCGTAGCGGAGGAACTGGCCGCCCGCGTAGGGGTAGTGGCCCAGCACGCTGTTGGCGGTGAAGGAGCCGCCGACGAGGACGTAGGCGAGCGCGGTCAGGAGGGCGCCGCGCGTGGTGGTCGCGTTCATGAGGACGACGCTAGGAACGTCGGCGGCCCGGATTAAGGTCCACTTCCATGACGTCATCGGGGACCAGTCCGGGCGCCCTGCCGGGCTCCGCCGCGTGGGAGCTGCTGCTGCCGGCCGCCTCCGCGCCGGCACGCGCGCGTGGCCGTTTCCTCCAGACGGCGCTGCGGGAGGCGATCCGCGCGGGGCGGCTCGCGCCCGGCACCCGCCTGCCGTCCAGCCGCGAGCTGGCCAAGGACCTCGGAGTGTCGCGGGGGCTGGTCACGGAGGCGTACGAGCAGCTGACGGCGGAGGGCTATCTGCGCAGCGACCGCGGGGCGGGCACCTGGGTGGGCGGTGCCGTGCGGGCGGCGGCGCCACGCGCGCATGATCTCGCGCCGCGCCCGCAGGGCGTCCGGGTGGACTTCCTGCCGGGGTCACCTGATCTCTCGCTGTTCCCGCGCGCCGCCTGGGCCGCCGCACAGCGCGAGGTGCTGGCGGAGCTGCCGCACCGCGATCTCGGCTATCCGGACCCGCGCGGACTGCCCCGGCTGCGCTCGGCCCTCGCCGAACTGCTCGCCCGGCGCCGGGGCGTGGTCGCCGACCCGGAGCGGATCGTGGTCGTCTCCGGGGTGGCACAGGCGGCGGCGCTGCTCGGTTCCGTGCTGCACGCGCGCGGGATGCACGAGATCGGCGTGGAGGACCCCGGCAGCCCGCAGCACGACGGCCTGTACGCGGCGGCCGGGCTGCGCGCCGTACCGCTGCCCCTGGACGACGAGGGCCTGGCGCCGGGCCCGCTGCACGCGTCGGGCGTCCGCGCGGCGGTGACGACGCCCGCCCACCAGTACCCGACCGGGATCGCCTGCTCCGCCGCGCGCCGCACCCGGCTGCTGGACTGGGCCCGGTCGGTGGACGGGCTGCTGCTGGAGGACGACTACGACGGCGACTTCCGTTACGACCGGGCCCCGGTCGGCGCGCTCCAGGGCCTCGATCCGGAGCGGGTGGCCTACATGGGGTCGGTCAGCAAGTCCCTCGCCCCCGGACTGCGGCTGGGCTGGCTGCTGGTGCCGGAATTCCTGGCGGACGCCGTCGTCGACCGGAAACGGACCATGGACCTGGGGCATCCCTCCGTCGACCAGGCGGTGTTCGCCCGGTTCCTGGAGCGCGGCGACTACGACCGCCAGCTGCGTCGCTGCCAGCGCGCCTACCGGGAGCGGCGGGACGTCCTGGTCGCCGCCCTGGCCGAGCACTTCCCGCACGCGCGCGTGTCGGGGATCGCGGCAGGGCTGCACGCCATCGCCGAACTGCCCGAACGGTACGGGCCGGAGAGCCGCTTCGTGCGGCGGGTGGCGGCGGCCGGGGTCGCGGTGCGTCCGCTGAGCGCGTGCACACACGCGCGGGGCGACGAGTCCGCGGTACGGCTGGTGCTGGGGTACGCGCATCTGCCGGCGGCACGGATCCGGGAAGGGGTGCGGCTGATGGCGGAGGCGCTCGGCGGGTGACGGCGTCACGACCGGCCCCGAAGCGACGACTGGACGGCCGGACCGGAAGGACCACGACAAGGCCGGCCCCCGGAGGGACAGCGCTTGCGGTGCCGGTCAGTTGTTCACTTGCGGTTTCCGTGTGCGCTGCGGCGCCCCAGTAGTTGTGGCTGTGCACAACTGGCCGGATCCCGTTCTGGAGGCCCTTCCATGTCCCTTTCGCTCCCCGGCCGCCGCAGCGTGCTGCGCGGCTCGCTCGCCGCGTCGGCGGCCCTGACCCTGCCCACGGCGCTCGGTTCGGCGCCGGCGTTCGCACTGTCCGGGCGCCCCCGCGCGGACTGGGGCGTACAGGCGGGCGACGTGACCGCCGACTCCGGCCTGGTGTGGGTCCGTTCGGACCGGCCGGCCCGGATGATCGTGGAGACCTCGGCCACCGAGTCGTTCCGCAACGCCCGCACCTGGCGCGGCCCGCTGCTCGGCGCGGACAGCGACTTCACCGGCACCACGCGGCTGCACGGGCTGCCGTCCGGCGAGCAGATCCACTACCGCGTGCGGCTGGCCGACCCCGACGACCCGCGCCGCACCGGCGAACCGGTCACCGGCACGTTCCGTACCGCGTCCGCCCGCCGGCGTCAGGGCGTGAAGTTCCTGTGGTCGGGCGACCTGGCCGGGCAGGGCTGGGGCATCAACGAGTCCATCGGCGGCTACCGCATCTTCGACGCGATGGCGAAGCTGGACCCGGACTTCTTCCTGTGCAGCGGTGACAACATCTACGCCGACGGCGTGATCTCGGCGACCCAGGCGCTGCCCGACGGCAGCCTGTACCGCAATGTCACCTCCGAGGCGAAGTCGCATGTCGCAGTCACGCTGGACGACTTCCGGGGCAACTTCCGCTACAACCTGCTCGACCAGGCGCTGCGCCGGTTCAACGCCCAGGTGCCGAACGTCATCCAGTGGGACGACCACGAGGTCCGCAACAACTGGTACCCGGGCGAGGTCATCGGCACCGGTACCGCCTACCCGGCCGGCACCAGGCTGGACGACATGGCGCTGCGCTCCCGGCAGGCGTTCTCCGAGTACTTCCCGATCTCCACGATCAGCGGCCGCCCGGACGGCCGGATCTACCGCGTCCACCACCACGGCCCGCTCCTCGACGTGTTCGTGCTGGACATGCGGACGTACCGCGACGCCAACTCGCCCGACGACCAGACGACCGACCCGCAGGGCATCCTCGGCGCCGAGCAGCTGAAGTGGCTCAAGCGTGAGCTGTCCCGGTCGCGTGCGGTGTGGAAGGTGATCGCCGCGGACATGCCGCTCGGGCTGGTCGTCCCCGACCCGGTCGAGGGCAAGGCCAACTTCGAGGCCGTCGCCCAGGGCGACCCGGGCGCGCCGCTCGGCCGTGAGCTGCAGATCACGGAGCTGCTGCGGTACATCAAGCACCGGAAGATCACCGGCACTGTGTGGCTGACGGCCGACGTCCACCACACCTCGGCCCAGCACTACGACCCGTCGCGGGCCGCGTTCAAGGACTTCGCGCCGTTCTGGGAGTTCGTCTCCGGTCCGCTCAACGCCGGTGCCTTCCCGGCGAACGCGCTGGACGGCACGTTCGGCCCCGACCGGGTGTTCGTCAAGGCGCCGACCGCCTCGAACGTGTCACCCGCGGAGGGCTATCAGTTCTTCGGCGAGGTCGACATCGACGGCGACAGCGGTGAGCTGACGGTGCGTCTGCGCGAGTACGACGGCACCGTGCTGTTCACGCAGACCCTGCAGCCGGGCCGGGTCGGCCAGTAACTCCCGTACGCTTTTCGCAGGGCCGCGCACCGGCGTCATCCCCCGGTGCGCGGCCCTGTCGCAGCTCCCGGCGCGGGTCCTTCCGCATCCCCCAAGTCACCCTCGCGCAGCGTGTTTTCGCAGGTCAGGCCGATTGTCAGTGGCCGCCTCTACGGTTTTCCCATGACGCGATCTTCACAGGCCGTGGCCTATCGCCAACCCTCCGTGCTGCGCTCTGCCGCCGACGGCCGCCATCTCGGTCTGGAGACCTCCCGGGGGGCGACGCCCACCGGGGTCGAGGACCATCCGCGGTTCTTCGCGGGCTTCCTGACCTCGCCTCAGGTGGCCGCGGCCGGGCTGCTCGCGGTGGCTGACGTGGCGGCCGCGCGGTACTACCAGCCGCAGCTGCGCGCCTCGCTGGACCCGGTGGTGACGGGCAACGGCGACCGGCTGCGCTTCGAGTCCTTCTCCGGCTGCGGCGGGGTGTACGCCAGGCTGGACGTCCTCGGCCCGGGACTGGACGGCGGCGAGGTGGGCCACGGCACGACGAACGTCGACGTCAACAACCCGCTGCGGGAGGCCCTTTCCCGGCTCGGCTCGGACGACCCGCTCCATCTGCGGGTCGGTCCCGAGGAGTTGGCGGTCACCACGCTGGACGGCCCGGTGGTGGAGAAGAAGGTCCCGCTCCCGGACCGCTGGCTGCGCGGCTTCGCCGAGGCACAGGTCATAGCGGCGGGGTTCGAGCTGCGGGCCGAGCTCCCGGCGGACGAGGCGGTGCGGTTCCTGCGCTCGCTCCCCCGCGGCGGCACCGCGCGCCGGAGCTCGGCGGGTCCCCGCTGGGTGGTGCCGGTGGGCCGGGGGCTGCGGCCGACGACCCGTCCGGTGCCGGGCGCGGCGTGCCTGCCGGGACCGGAGCGACTGGGCGCGCTGCAGCGGGTACTGCGCCATGCGACGGCCCTGCGCGTCTACGGCCCGCAGGGCGCCCTCGCCGCCTCCGGTACGGCCGCGGCCTGGGAGGTGGTGCTGCCCGGCATGCGGCTCACGCTGACCCTGTCGCCGGACCCGGCACGCGGGTTCTCCGGCGAGGGCGGCGTCCTGGACGCGCTCGCCACCGACGAGGCCGCCGAGGACGCGGAGCTGATCGCGGTCCTGCTGGCCTGGGAGCCCCGTGTGGACGTCGCCGACCTGGCCGCCTCCGCCGGGCTCACCCCGGAGCGGGTCCGCGCGGCCCTGATCCGCCTCGGCACCTCGGGACGCGTCGGGTACGACACGGCGGAGGCCGCCTACTTCCATCGCGAACTGCCGTACGACGCGGGGCGCGTGGAGCGGCACAACCCCCGGCTGCGGTCGGCCCGGGCGCTGGCGGCCGCGGGCGCGGTGGCCCTGGAGGGCGAGCTGGGCACGGTGACGGCCGAGGACGGTCATGTGCACCGGGTGCGGGACGCGGCGGGGGTGCTGAGCTGCAGTTGTCTGTGGTGGGCGAAGTACCGGGGCGGGCGCGGGCCGTGCAAGCACGCGCTGGCGGTGCGGATGGTGCGGCGGGGGGCCGCGGTGGAGCACGAGATGAATCAGGACATGGCACAGGACATGGCGGAGATCGGCGGGGGTGCGTGATGAACGCGGTGCTGGAGGCGGTACGGGCGGGGCGCGTCGGGGAGACGGCCCTCCTGGTGACGAAGTTGACGGATGCCGAACGACGCGCGCTGCTGCCCGGGTTGCAGGCCCTGCGCAAGGAGCTGCGGGCCGCGCCGTGGGAGGCCCGGTCCGAGCGCAGCTATCCGGCACTCCAGGTGGCCGGGGCGATGTGCCACTCGGGGGCCGCGGCGGCCGCGACCTGGATCGCCGGGGCCGACATGCGCTGGCGGCAGGCGCCGGCGGACATGCTGCTGAAGGTGCTGGCGGACCGGGACACCGGCTGGCAGGCCGATGTGGCCCGCCGGCTGGCCGCGCGGCCGGTCTCCGCGGACGTTCCGTTCCTGCTGATGGCGGGACTGGTACGCCGCTCGGGATGCGAGGTGCCGGTGACGGACGCCTATGTGGTCGGCTGGGTCCGCCACATCGGCCACACCTGGGGGCGCGTCCCCCTCGTCGACCGGCTGCGCGCCGAGCCGGACCTCGCGCCGCTGGTGGACGGCCTGTTCGAGCTCTCCGATCTCGGCGAGGTCCGCTGGCTGTTCGGCGAGGGTCCCGGTTCCTGGCAGAGCGCCCTCGCGGAGCTGACCGGCGCCGGCGTGCTGGAGCGCAAGGCCGTGGTCGACGCCTGTGTGGCCCGGCTGCTGCGCGGCGGCGGCCCGACCGATCACCGGGTCTTCCTGCCGCTGCTGGGCCTGCTCGCCCTCACCCGGGAGGAGGTGCGCGAGCGCGTCGCCGACTGGACGGCCCTGGCCCGGGACGCCGCCTCCCCGGTGGCCGGACACGCCCAGTCGGTCCTCGCCGCCCTCGCCCTCGACGGCGGCCTCACCCCGCGGCAGCTCGCCGAGGCCTCCGAAGGACTGCTGTTCCGCGCCGAGAAGAAGCTGGTGCGCGCCCAGCTGGTGCTGCTCGGCAAGGTGCTCGCGCGCGACGCCACCACGGCGGCCGAGCTGCTGCCGGCCGTGGCCCGGGCGTTCGGGCACGAGGACACCCAGATGCAGGAACGCGCGCTGAAGCTGGTGGAGCGGCATGCGGCGCGGCTCGACGGCGAACCCGCGGTCCGGTCCGAAGTCGCCGTCGCGGCCGAGCAGCTGAGCCCGGCCCTGCGTGTTCGGGCGGCCGCTGTCCTGGGCATCGCGCCCGAGGCGGAGCCCGAGGCTTACGAGGAGCTGCTGCCGCCGCCCCCGGAGCCGTTCCGGCTGACGCCCGCGCCGGATTCGGCCGTGGAACTCGCCGAGGAGGTCTCGGCCCTGCTGGCGGCCGACGGGGACGGGGACGTGGCCGCGTTCGAGCGGGCGCTGGACGGTCTGGCCCGGCACGCCCACCGCGACCAGGACGCGCTGCGGGAGGCACTCGAACCGGTGGTGGCCACCCGCTGGTGGCGGCAGCCCGAGTGGCACGGCCGACGGGACGCGGAGGAGCACTTCGCCCATACCCGACGCGGCCTCCTCGGCCCCGCGGGCGGCCTCGAACTGATCCTGGCGACGCTGTACGGGGCCGTGAGCACGGCCACCCTGCTCGCCGGGCTGCAGCACGGTCCGGCCGACCACGAGTGCGCGCGCCACGGGTTCTCCCGGGTCCTCGACGTCCGGCTGCGTGAACTGGCCTACCGGATCCGGACGGACCCGCAGCCGCTGCTGCTGGCCGCGCCGTCGTGGAGCACCGGACTCCTGGAGCCGGGCGAACTCGTCGACCGGCTCGGCACCTGCCGTCGCCTCGGCGCCCGGGTGGGCGAGGCCGATTTCGCCCAGGCCCTGCTGCGGGTCCGGCGCGAGGACCGCACGGCGGCCCTGGCTGCCGCCGGGCGCGCGAGCGGACTCGGCACGCCGGAAGGCGAGCGGCTGGCGCGCTGGCTGTCCGCCGGGGAGCCCGCGATGCCCGGCTCCGGCCTTCGGACATCGGGTCCGCGCATCCTGATCGAGTCCGGCGAGGTCCGGGAACTCCAGACGGACTTCCCCGAGGCGTTCCGGCGGCTGGGCCGGCCGTTCACGGCGTCCGACGCGGTCCGGTACTGCTACCACTGGGGCCAGGAGAACCACCGGCACTGGCTGGCCACGCTCCCGGAGCTGCGCGAACTCGTCGCCGTACGGCTGGTGCACGACGTCTCCGAGGCCGCCCTGGACGATGAGAGGGGCGGGGCCGCCGCCCTTCCGCTGCTCGCCGAGTCCGGCGGGGTCGCGGGCGAGAGCACGCACCTGTGCCTGGCGTACGGGCTGGGCGCCCGGCATCCGGAGGACCGGCTGGCCGCGGTGGACGCGCTGCTGGTGCTGGCCGGGCGCGGACAGCTCGACACGGAGCGGCTGGGTGCCGACCTCGGCCGGCTGGTCCGGCTCGGTGCGGTGAAGCCGCTGCGGCTGGCGGAGTCGGCCCGGACGGCGGCGGCCACGGGGGCCAACGCCACGATATGGGAGATGCTCCGGCACACCCTGCCCGTACTGCTCGCCGACCTCGCGACCGGAGGGACCGCGGGTGCCCCGGGCGCGGCCCGTGGGCTCGGGGAGCTGCTCTCGATCGCCGCGGACTGCGCCGAGCGGTCCGGGGCCCGGGGTGAGCTGCCTCATCTCTCGGGGACGGCTGCCCGGCCCGGCTCGGCTCGGCTGGTGGTCCAGGCCCGTCGGCTGCGGGACGCACTGGGCGTGGCGGCGGCCGCCTGAGAGGGGGAAGGAATCGGTCATTTCACGGATCTCAGCAACTACACAAAACGCCACGAAAGGAACGTAAGCATCCTTTACCCATCGGTCACAGAGCGTTCGTGATCACGCAACACCCTTGCTTCACAGTGGCTGCATGAATCGAGACATGTCTGATGTGACACGAGCGCGGCACGGACGTCCCGTGCACCACTGGCGACGGGACCTCGTCGAACTCGCCGCCCTGTTCACGGCCGTCGCGGTGGCGGAGGCGGTGGCCAACCTGATCGGGCACGGGCCTGACGGTCCGGCGCTGCTGGTGATCTCGGCGCTGGTGCTGGCGGCCACGGCTGGCTTCCACGTGTGGTGGGCGAGGCGCCCAGGTCACGCACCGCCTGTGACGGATACCGATACCGGCACCCGGCCGGCCGTCACCGAGACGCGGCAGACCGGGACCGGCGCGGACACCTCGGGGACCGGAGACCGGGCGAGCACACTGTGGCGGCTGCGGACGACGGTGCGGGACGAGCCCGGTTCGCTGGCGGCGCTCTGCACCGCGCTCGCCGGGCACCGGGTGGACATCCTGAGCCTGCAGACGCATCCGCTGGCCGACGGCACGGTGGACGAGTTCCTGCTGCGGGCCCCAGGCGAGCTGCTCGCAGGCGAGATCACGCGGGCGGTCGCGCTGGCCGGGGGCACGGACACCTGGATCGAGCGGGCCGACGCCCATGATCTGGTGGACGCCCCGACCCGGGTCCTGGGACTGGCCACCCGCACCGCACTGGACGCGGCGGAACTTCCGCTGGCCCTCCGGCAGTTGTTGGGGAGGTGCACGATCCGCTCGCTCCCCGCCCACCCGGTCGGCGGGGCCCGGAGCCCCGAGACGGTTCCCGTCGAGGGGGCGCTGGAGGACACCGTGATGCGGCTGCGTGCGCCGGAGGGGGGAGTGATCACCGTGGAGCGGCCGTATCTCCCGTTCACGCCGACGGAGTTCGCGCGGGCGCGGGCGCTGGTGGAGCTGGACGCCCGGCTCGGGCCGCGCATTCCGCGCAGCCAGGACGTGATCGCGCTGCCCGCGGGCGACGCGATCACCGTGCGCCGGGCCGACACCGGTGACCTGGAGGCGGCGAAGGCGATGCACGAGCGCTGCTCGTCGCGGACCCTCGGGCTGCGCTACCACGGCCCGGTCGGGGACGCGGACCGGTACCTGAACCACCTGCTCAGCCCGCGCTTCGGCCGCACGCTGGCCGTGCAGACCGCGTCGGGCCGGATCGTCGGTCTCGGACATCTGCTGTGGGACGGGGACGAGACGGAGGTGGCGCTGCTCGTGGAGGACGCGTGGCAGCGGCGCGGTATCGGCGGCGAACTGCTGACCCGGCTGGTGGGGATGGCCGTGGAGGCTCGCTGCGAGAGCGTGTACGCGGTGACGCAGGCGTCCAACACGGGGATGGTGGCGGCGATGCGGGGGCTGGGGCTGCCGCTCGACTATCAGATCGAGGAGGGGACGCTGGTCATCACGGCCCGGCTGGCGGCAGAGCCGGAGAGTGCCGTGACTGCCACGGGGTGGCTTTCCGGTGCGGGTGAGAGTGGGATGGCCGAAGCGCCGTAGGACTCACGGCCGGCTGGCGGCTGCGGGTGCGTGGGGGCTGGTCGCGCAGTTCCCCGCGCCCCTTTCGGGGCGCTCATATGTCCCCCAACGATCTGTCCAGGTCCGCCCACAGATCGTCGGCGTCCTCCAGGCCCACCGACAGGCGCAGCAGGTTGTCGCTCACTCCGGCGCCGCGGCGGTCCCCCTCGTCGACGACGCGGTGGCTGATGGACGCCGGGTGCTGGATGAGGGTGTCGACGCTGCCAAGACTGACGGCGGGGGTGATCAGGCGTACCCGGGAGACGACCTCGTGCGGGTCGTCGTACACCTCGAAGGCGATCATCGCGCCGCCCAGCCGCGGGTAGTGGACGCGGGCGACGCGCGGGTCGGCGGTGAGGCGGCGGGCCAGTTCGGCTGCGGTGGCGGAGGCGGCGCGGACCCGTACCGGGAGCGTGGCCAGGCCGCGCAGCAGCAGGTAGCCGGCGAGCGGATGCAGTACACCTCCGGTGGCGAAACGTATCTTCCGGAGCTGCCCGGCGAACTCCTCGTCGCAGGCGACCACTCCGCCGAGCACGTCTCCGTGGCCGCCGAGGTACTTGGTGGCGCTGTGCAGCACCAGCCGTGCGCCGAGTTCGGCGGGGCGTTGCAGCACGGGGGTGGCGAAGGTGTTGTCGGCGAGCAGCGGCACCGTGCCGCAGGCGTGGGCGACGGCCCGCAGGTCGAGTTCGGCGAGAGTGGGGTTGGCCGGGGACTCGACCAGCACCAGCCCGGTGTCGGGGCGCAGCGCGTCGGTGATGCCGGCCGGGTCGGTCCAGGTGACCTCGGTGCCGAGAAGACCGGCGGTGAGGAGGTGGTCGCTGCTCCCGTACAGGGGCCGTACGGCGACGACATGGCGCAGGCCGGTCGACACGCGGGCGAGGAGGACGGCGGACAGGGCGGCCATGCCGCTGGCGAAGGCGACGGCGGACTCGGTGCCTTCGAGGCGGGCCAGGGCGGTCTCGAAGCGGGCGACCGTCGGGTTGCCGAGGCGTCCGTAGACCGGCGGTCCCGCGGGTTCCGCGCCGTCGACGGCGAAGGCGTCGATGCGGGCGGCCTCGGCGCGGCTGTCGTACGACGGGTAGGTGGTGGACAGGTCGATCGGCGGGGCGTGCAGGCCCTGGCGGGCGAGGTCGTCGCGGCCGGCGTGCACGGCCTCGGTGGCCAGGGCGCGCGGTGCGCGGGAGGCGCAGCCGCGGACGGGCGCCGGGTCGTCGTAGGTGTTCGCTGAGTCCATGGCCATAGGGTGAACATCCGACGGAACATGTGGGGTGAACCCCGTGCTACGTTCGACCCATGACCGATTCTGTCGTACTGGATCCGGTCGATCTGCATCTGCTGCGGCTGCTTCAGAACGACGCCCGGACCACCTACCGCGATCTCGCCGCCCAGGTGGGCGTGGCGCCGTCGACCTGTCTGGACCGGGTGACCCGGCTGCGCCGGTCCGGGGTGATCCTCGGGCACCGCCTTGAGCTGGATCCGGCCAAACTCGGGCGCGGTCTGGAGGCGCTGCTGTCGGTGCAGGTCAGGCCGCACCGGCGGGAGTTGGTGGGACCGTTCGTGGAGCGGATCCGGGCGCTGCCGGAGTCGCGGACGGTGTTCCATCTGACCGGTCCTGACGACTACCTGGTGCATGTGGCCGTGGCGGACATGGCGGACCTGCAACGGCTGGTCCTGGACGAGTTCACGGCGCATCGGGAGGTGGCCCGGGTGGAGACCCGGCTGATCTTCCAGCAGTGGGAGTGCGGGCCGCTGCTTCCGCCGGTGTCGTCGGCCCAATCCCCGTGACGCGCGGTGGTCCGCCGTACGAGGATGGACCGCATGTCACAGACCAACAGCCCGCTGCCCCGTCAGGTCGCCGACAGCTTCGTCGACGAGCTCATCGCCCTCGATCCGATCACCGGTACTTTCCTCGGCGTCAAGGAGAGTTCGAGCCGGCTGCCCGACACCTCGCCGGCCGGCGCGGAGACGCTCGCCCGGCTCCAGCGCGACACGCTCGCCAGGCTCGACGAGGCCGAGCGGCAGCCCGGTGCGGACAGTGACATCGAGCGTCGCTGCGCACGCCTGCTGCGCGAGCGGCTCAGCGCCTCCCTCGCCGTGCACGAGGCCGACGAGAGCCTGCGTTCCGTCAGCAACCTGAGCTCCGCCGCGCACACGGTGCGCCAGGTGTTCACGGTGACGCCCACCGCCACCGAGGAGGACTGGACGGCGGTCGCCGAACGGCTGCGCGCGGTGCCGACCGCGCTGGAGGGCTACCGGCAGTCCCTCGAACTCGGCCTGGACCGGAAGCTGTACGCCGGTCCGCGCGCCACCGCGACCTTCGTCGGACAGCTCGGCGAATGGGCCGACACGGGCGACGGCAAGGGCTGGTTCGAGCAGTTCGCGGCGTCCGGGCCCGAGGCGCTGCGCGCCGAGCTGGACGAGGCGGCCCGCTCCGCCACCGAGGCGGTGCTGGCGCTGCGCGACTGGATGCGGGACGTGTACGCGCCGGCGATCGAGGGCGCGCCGGACGTGGTGGGCCGGGAGCGGTACGCCCGCTGGGTGCGCTACTTCAACGGCACCGACCTCGATCTGGACGAGGCGTACGCGTACGGCTGGTCCGAATACCACCGGCTGCTCGGCGAGATGAAGGCCGAGGCCGAGAAGATCCTGCCCGGCGCGGCCACGCCGTGGGTGGCGCTGGCGCACCTGGACGAGCAGGGCACCCACATCGAGGGTGTCGACGAGGTGCGCAGCTGGCTGCAGTCGGTGATGGACGAGGCCATCGAGAAGCTGGACGGCACCCACTTCGACCTGGCCGAGCGGGTGCGCCGGGTCGAGTCCCGGATCGCTCCGCCCGGCAGCGCGGCGGCGCCGTACTACACGCCGCCGTCGGACGACTTCTCGCGCCCGGGCATCACCTGGCTGCCGACCATGGGCCAGACCCGGTTCCCGGTCTACGACCTGGTCTCGACCTGGTACCACGAGGGCGTGCCCGGCCACCACCTCCAGCTGGCCCAGTGGAAGCACATCGCCGAGAACCTCTCCCGCTACCAGGCCAGCGTGGGCATGGTCAGCGCCAACGCCGAGGGCTGGGCGCTGTACGCGGAGCGGCTGATGGACGAACTGGGCTTCCTCACGGACCCGGAGCGCCGCCTCGGCTACCTGGACGCGCAGATGATGCGGGCCGCGCGGGTCATCATCGACATCGGCATGCACCTGGAGCTGACGATCCCGGACGACTCCCCCTTCCACCCGGGGGAGCGCTGGACGCCCGCGCTGGCGCAGGAGTTCTTCGGCTCGCACAGCAGCCGGCCCGCGGACTTCGTGGAGAGCGAGCTGACCCGCTACCTGTCCATGCCGGGTCAGGCCATCGGCTACAAGCTGGGCGAGCGCGCCTGGCTGCTGGGCCGGGAGCGGGCCCGGGAGCGGCAGGGCGCCGGCTTCGACCTCAAGTCCTGGCACATGGCGGCCCTGTCCCAGGGTTCGCTGGGCCTGGACGACCTGGTGGACGAGCTGTCGCAGCTCTGACGGTACGGGCCTGCGCCCGAGGAGCGGCAGGACCCGGCGGGCGCCCACCGCGCGTGGGTGCCCGGCGGGGGCCGCGGCCGGGGCGGCGCCGGTCTGCCGTTCGGGGGTGCTCCGGTGGCGGTGGCCGCCGGCGGCGGGCTTGCTGGTGCCGGGGGCCACCGGACACAGGAAGCGAGCCGCGCATGCAGACCTCCACGCCCCCACGGCAGCCGTTGCAGACCCCACGCGCCGCGGGCGTGGCCGGGATCGTCTTCGCGTTGCTGCTCGCGGCCGCCATGGTGCTGATCCGGCTGGGCATCCCGCAGGGCGCCGACGCGGTCACCACCCAGCAGCCGGATCCCGCCCAGCGCAGCGCCGTCCGCGCGGCCCTCATGCTGGTGCCGTTCGCCGGCATCTTCTTCCTGTGGTTCGTCGGCGCCGTCCGCTCGCACGTCGGCGACGCCGAGGACCGGTTCATGGCCACCGTGTTCCTCGGCAGCGGCCTGGTCTTCACGGCCGTCATGTTCGCCGCCGCCGCGACGGCCGCGGCCGTGCTCGACACCGCTCATCCGGCGGGCACCTCGCCGTCCCGGTCCACCTGGGACTTCGGCCAGCACCTCGCGTACACGCTGATGACCGGGTACGCGATGCGGATGGCAGCCGTCTTCGCCTGTTCCGCGTCGGTGATCGGGCACCGCCTGGGCATCCTGCCGCGATGGCTCACGCGGCTGGGCTTCCTGACCACCCTGGTCCTGCTGTTCGTGTCGGCCGCGGTGCCCTGGGCCGAGCTGGTGTTCCCGGCCTGGTCGCTGCTGCTCAGCGCGTACATCGTCATGGAGAGCTTCCGCCGCTCGGCCACGGCTCCGGCGGCCTGATGGCTCACCCGATCGGCGGCTCCGGCGCGCGACTGCGGGGCCGGGCTCCCATGCTGGCGTGCGGGGAGTTCTCCGCCGTCCAAGACTGGAACGACGGACCGCGGTACGCACCGGACCTGGCCACCGGAAGGGCGGAGCCATGATGCGCCTTGTCGTCGACCTCAACAGATGTCAGGGATACGCGCAGTGCGCGTTCCTCGCTCCGGACGTCTTCGCCATGCACGGCGAGGAGTCGCTCGTCTACAACCCGCAGGCCGAGCAGGAGCAGCGGGAGCGGGTGGCGCGTGCCGTCGCCGCCTGCCCGGTGCAGGCGATCACCGCCGACGGCCTGGACGGATTCGCGGGAGGGACCTCCGATGCCGCCCACTGACTATCTCGACTGGCTGCGGCGCGAGGGCCGGATCGTGGTCGTGGGTGCCTCGCTGGCCGGACTGCGGGGCGCCGAGACGCTGCGCACCGAGGGGTTCGCCGGCGAACTCACCATGATCGGCGACGAGCCGTACGAGCCCTACGACCGGCCGCCGCTGTCCAAGGCGGTGCTGCTCGGCAGGGCGGCCCCGCACCACACCGCGCTGCCGCACCGCCTGGAGATCGACGCGAAGTGGCGGCTGGGCGTCGCGGCGACGGGTCTCGACGTCGAGGCCAAGCGGGTCCGGCTGGCCGACGGCGACGAGGTCGAGTACGACCGGCTGCTGATCGCGACCGGAGTGAGCGCCCGACCCTGGCCCAAGGAGGACGAGGCCCGCCTGGAGGGCGTGTTCACGCTGCGCACCCGGGACGACGCGGCCGCGCTGCTGCGCCGGCTGAAGGCCGGGCCGCGCCGGGTGTTCGTGATCGGCGCCGGGTTCACCGGGTCGGAGATCGCCTCGGCCTGCCGCGAGCAGGGCATCCCGGTCACCGTCGCGGAACGCGCCGGCGCACCGCTGGTGGGCGCCCTCGGCGGGGTGATCGGCGCGGTCGCGGCCGAGATGCACCGCGAGAACGGGGTGGACCTGCGCACCGGGGTCATGGTCACCGCGCTGGAGGGCGATCCGGTCGGGCGGGTGCGGGCGGTCCACCTGTCCGACGAGAGCATCGTCGAGGCGGACGTGGTGATCGTGTCGCTCGGCGCGACCCGCAACACCGAATGGCTGACCGGTTCCGGTCTCGGCGCGGGCCCGCGGGGCATCGCCTGCGACGCGGGCTGCCGTGCCTTCGACTTCCGGGGGATCGTCACCGACGACATCTTCGTCGCCGGCGATGTCGCCCGGTCCCCGCACGCGCTGTTCGGCTACCAGTTCCTGTCCCTGGAGCACTGGGGCAACGCGGTCGCCCAGGCCGAGATCGCCGCGCACAACATGATCAGCCCGAGCGCCGAGCGCAGGCCGCACCTGTGGGTGCCGGCGTTCTGGTCCTCGCAGTTCGGCGTGAACATCAAGTCGGTCGGAGTGCCGCCGATGGGCGAGCAGATCATGATCACGCAGGGTTCGCTGGCCGAACGCAGGTTCGTCGGGGTGTACGGCCACAACGGCCGGACGATCGCCGCGGTGAGCTTCGACAACACGCGGTGGCTGGAGTTCTACCAGCGGGAGATCGAGCGGGGCGCGCCGTTCCCGGTGGAGTTCCCGACGGTGGACCGCCGTCCCGAGGGCCGGGTGCCGGTCGACTCCGACTTCCCGGACCCCGCCCTGCCGACGCACGGCCCCATGGTGACCCTCAGCGGTTACTCGCCGACCGACCAGCAGCTGGTCTTCCACCCCGCCCGCCACTGACCGCGCCCCGGCCCCGACGCTGCAAGGAACTGTCATGACGCAGACCTCGATGTTGCGCCAGATCACCGACTTCGCGAACCGCGCCAACCCGTACCCGCTGTACGAGGAACTCCGCAAGACTCCGGTGCTGCACGAGGAGGAGGACGGCCCCTACATCATCAGCACCTACCACGACATCGAGGCCCTGCTCCATGATCCCCGGATCAGCTCCGACGAGTCCAACGTGACCGTCGGCAGGGACGACGAGCTGTCCGGCCCGGAGGCGACGGGACTGCCGCCGAGCTTCATCCGGCTCGACCCGCCGGAGCACGACCGGCTGCGCCGGATCGCCAACAGCTCCTTCGGGCCGCCGCACCGGCCGCACCGGATCGACGACATGCGGGGCCAGCTGGAGGAGATCATCACCGAGCTGATCGACGGCCTCGGGGACGCACGGGAGATCGACCTGGTCGACCAGGTCGCCTACCCCTTCCCGGTCACCGTGATCTGCCGGCTGCTCGGCGTGCCGCGCGAGGACGAGCCCCGCTTCCGGGCCTGGGTCGACCCGATCGTCGCCGGGCTGGATCCCGACTCCCGCACGGCCGCCGAATCCCAGCGGAGCGCGCAGGAGGCCCGGCTGCAGCTCGGCATGTACCTGAACGGGCTGGTGGAGCAGCGCACCAAGGAGCCGCACGAGGACATGCTGTCCGACCTCGTGCACAGCAGTGGTCCGGACGGCGCCATGACGACCATGGAAGTGCTCAGCACGGCGGTGCTGCTGCTCATCGCCGGGCACGAGACGACCGTCAACCTCATCACCAACGGCATGCTGACGCTGCTGCGGTACCCGCAGTACCTGGAGCGGCTGCGCGACGACCCTGGGCTGTCGGTGCGGATCGTGGAGGAGCTGCTGCGCTACGAGCCTCCGGTGCAGCTGCTGCCGCAGCGCACCTGCATCGCCGACCTGGAGGTGCACGGGGTGACCATCCCCAAGGGGTCGCGCATCTGGTTCGTGCTGGCCGCGGGCAACCGGGACCCGCACCGGTTCACGGATCCCGACCGCTTCGACCCGGACCGCCAGGACATCCAGCACCTCGGCTTCGGCAGCGGCATCCACAGCTGCTTCGGCGCCCCGCTGGCCCGCCTCGAGGCCCAGATCGCGCTGGCCCGGCTGGCCCGCCGGCTCGACAACCCGCGGCTCGTCGAGGACCCGCCGCCGTACCGTCCGAACGCGGTGCTGCGCGGTCCTCGGCACCTCAATATCTCGATCGACGGCATCAAGTGACGGTCGGTCAGGACGGGAGTCTGCGCAACTGCACCAGGCCCAGCCAGGTTTCCGGGCCGGGTCTGGTGTAGGCGGCCCGCACCTCGTAGGTGCCGGGCTCCAGCGGGACCCGCAGATGGTCGCCGCCCTCGGCCTCGCCGCCCGGCCAGGCCGAGTCGAACAGGACGACGGGGCCCGGAACATGCCAGCGGATCTCGTTCTCCCACACGGCGCCGTCGAGGGCGGCGGGCACCTGCGCCAGGAGTTCCTCCTCCGAGTTGGCGGCCGACCAGCGTACGAAGGTGCCGTGGTCCGGCAGGAAGGACGTCGAGGCGGGTTCGTCGCCGAGGACCAGGGCGGTGCTGTCCCCGACCGGGAGCAGTCCGACGTAGCCGTCGACCTCGCAGGCCCGGTCGTAGTCGGTGGCGAGGTCCTCGCTGTCGGCGCCGGCCCAGAACGGCAGGACCGTCTCCGGGACCGCCACCAGCGGGCCGCCGCCCGACTCCACCCACTCCACCGCGCCTGGATCCGCATAACGAGTCATGGGGTGAACCTACACGGACAGCGACGGCACAGGTTCGCCTCCGGGAATCAGCAACCGCAGTCGCCCGCGACGGGTGCCGTGAGCGGGTCCGGGGCGCGCCGCTCACGGCCCTGCCAGGTCTCGAACTCGAAGCCCTCACGCACCCAGTACTCGAATCCGCCGAGCATCTCCTTGACCTGGTAGCCGAGTTCGGCCAGCGCGAGGGCGGCGCGGGTCGCGCCGTTGCAGCCGGGACCCCAGCAGTACGTCACCACGGGCACGGCCTTGTCGAGGAGTTCGGCCGCCTGCTCGGGGATGAGCGCGGTGGGCAGGTGGATCGCGCCGGGGATGTGGCCCTGGTCCCAGGACTCGGTCGAGCGGGAGTCCAGGACGGCGAGGCCGGGGTCGCCGTCGGCGGCCAGGGCGGCGGCCACGTCGGAGACGTCGGCGTGGAAGGCGAGGCTCGCCCGGAAGTGGGCGGCGGCCTCGGCGGGCGCTGCGGGGGCGAAGCGCAGGACGGGGCTGACGGTGGTGACGGTCATGTCGGGCCTTTCGCTGACCGCCTGGGCGGCGGGATCTCCATGCCCGGAAATCTACGGCCGGTGATCCCGCTCCCTGAAGGTGCGATCCCCGGCTCCGCCCTTGTCCGGCCGGGGATTCCCTGTTATCCATCCCCCATGACCGACTTTTCCCCGGACGCCACCGACCGGCGCATTCTCGACGTCCTCCAGCGCGAGGGCCGGGCCAGCTTCGCCGAGCTGGCACGGGCCGTCGCGATGTCCCCGAGCGCGGTGACCGAACGGGTGCGCCGGCTCGAGGAGGCGGGCGTGATCCAGGGGTACGCGGCGGTGGTCGACCCGGAGCGCCTCGGCCTGCCGATCCTCGCCTTCGTCCGGCTGCGCTACCCGAACGGCAACTACAAGCCCTTCCACGACCTGGTCGCCGCCACCCCCGAGATCCTGGAGGCGCACCACGTCACGGGCGACGACTGCTTCGTCATCAAGGTCACCGCACGCTCCATGCGCCACCTGGAGGAGATCTCCGGCCGGATCGGCACCCTGGGCTCGGTGACGACGAGCGTCGTCTACTCCTCACCACTCCCCCGCCGGGCCGTCGGCACCTAGCGCTCCGCTGGAATTGCCGAGTCATGTCGTCGATCGTCTGCGGCGCCGTCGTGGCTGGTCGCGCAGTTCCTCCCCCAGCCTTCGGCCGGGGGTACCCCCAGCGCCCCTTTGGGGCGCTGCCGCCGGCCCCGCCTAGACCCCGCGCTGCCGCAGCGTCGAGCCCGATCTCCCCTTCACCACCTCCAGCTGGGCGTGGACGCGGCGGCGCAGGTCGGCGACGTGGCTGACGATGCCGACGCTGCGGTCGCGTTCGCGAAGGGAGTCGAGGACGTCGAGGACCTCGTCCAGGGTCTGGTCGTCGAGGCTGCCGAAGCCCTCGTCGATGAAGAGGGTGTCGAGGCTGACGCCGCCCGCCTCGTCGGTGACGACGTCCGCGAGGCCGAGGGCGAGCGCGAGCGAGGCGAAGAAGGTCTCGCCGCCGGACAGGGTGGCGGTGTCCCGCTCGCGTCCGGTCCAGGCGTCGACGACGTGCAGTCCGAGGCCGCTGCGGCCGCGTCCGGTGCGGTCGTCGGAGTGGACCAGGGTGTAGCGGCCGGACGACATGCGCTGCAGGCGTACGGTCGCGGCGGCGGCGACCTGTTCCAGGCGGGCGGCCAGGACGTACGACTCCAGGCGCATCCTGCGCTCGTTGTCGGCGGAGGTGCCGGCGGTGAGTCCGGCCATGCGGGCGACCCGGTCGTACTCCTCGCGCAGCGGGGCGAGTCGGCGTACGCCCTCGGTGGCGCGGGCGGACAGCCCGTCGAGTTCGGCGCAGCAGCGGGCGGCCCGGTCGCGGGCGGAGGCCGCGTCGCGCAGCCGCTGGGCGGCCAGGACGGCGGCGCCCTCGGCCTCTTCGAGTTCGGCGGGCGGCTGCTGGGCGGCGGCCGCGGTGTCGGCCTCCGCCAGTGCGGCACGCACCGCGGCCTCCTCGGACTGCCACTCGTCCAGGCGCCGTTGGAGTTCGCGGTGGGCGGTGTCGTCGAGGAGGGCGGCGGCCGCGGCCTGCGGGGTGTCGAAACCGGCCCGGTAGGCGGCGTCGGCGAGCCGGGCGTCGGTGTCCTTCAGATGCCGGGCGGTGTCCTCGGCGGCGCGTGCGGTGTCGGCGGCGTCGGTGAGCAGCGCCATCTGCCGCTCCAGCTGCGCGGACCGTGCGGACACGCTGGCGGCGCTCCCCCGGGCCCGGGTCAACTCATCTTCCAGGGCGGTCTGTTCCGCGTCGAGACCCTCGCGCCTGGTCAGCCGTGCGGCGGCCCGGACCTCGGCCTGCTGCCGCTCGGCCAGCCGGCGCTCGCGTTCCTGCTCGGCCAGCCGCAGCTCCTCGTGCGCCGCGTGCAGGGCGGATCCGGCCCGCCGGGCCTGGGCGTACTCCCGCTCCAACTCGTCCGCCTGGGAAGCAAGTTGCTCGGTCGGGGTGTCTCCCGCCTCGGCGGTGGCGGCGGCCAGTGCCTCGCGTACGGTGCCGAGCCGCCGCTCGTCCCGGTCGCGTTGCTCGTCGGCGCGCTGCTGGGCGGCGAGCGCGCGTTCCTCGGCCTCGCGGTCGACGTGGCCCGCGAACTTCTCGGCCGGCGCCGGGTGTTCGGTGGCCCCGCAGACGGCGCACGGCTCCCCCTCGGCGAGTTGCGCGGCCAGCTCGGCGGCGATGCCGTTCAGCCGCTGTTCCTTGAGGTCGAGCCAGTGCGTCCGCGCCGCCACGGCCCGCTGCGCGGAGGCGAGAGCCGCGCGCTGGGCCTCCTCGGTGTCCCGGCCCAGCTCGTCCCGCAGCCGCGCCGCCGCCAGCCGCCGGCGGGCGGGGTCGCGCTGCACGGCGAGCTGCTCGGCGCGGGTCGCGGCCTCCTGGGCGGCGTCGATACCGGACTGGAGTCCCGCGCGCCTGGCGTCCCAGCCGGCGAGCCAGCCCGCGGCCTCGCGCAGGACGTCCTCGTCGTCCCGTTCCTGCCGGTCGAGGCGGCCGCGCTCGTCGACGACCCCGGCGAGCCGTCGCTCGGCCCGGCGCGCGGCCTCCAGCCCGCCCAGCTCCTCGGCGGCCCGGCGGGCCGCACCGGCGAGCCCCCCCGCACCGGCTCCCGCGAAGGTCTCCGGCAGCAGGCCACGCGCGCGCAGCTCGGCGGCGGCCGCGCCGCGGTGCCCCGCCTCGGCGGCATCCCGCAGCTCCAGCGCCGGCGCCACCGCCGCCGCCTTCCGGGCCCGCTCCATCCGCGCCTGCGCCGCCCGGTGCTCCCCAGCCCGGTCCTCCAGCCGTACGGCCCGCTGCCGCGCCTCGGCGAACCGGGCCTGCAACCGCGCCAGTTCGCGTACGTCGGCCAGTGCGCGGTCGGCCGCGAACTGGGCCGACTCGGCGGCGGTGAGCCGGCAGTGGGCGACGGTGAGGCGCTCCCGTGCGGTGCTGCGGGCCACGGCCGCGGCGGCGAGGACGGCCGAGGCCAGGCCAGGCTCGCCGGGGGTCAGGTCCGGCAGCTCCATCGCGTCGCCGGCCTCCTGCTGCATGCGGTGCGCGTCGGCCAGCAGCGCCGAGTCGCCCTCCCGGACCCGGGCCTCGGTCGTCTTCCGGCGCTCGGCGAGACGCTTCTCGACGTCGGCGAAGCGCTGGGTGTCGAAGAGCCGGCCGAGCAGCTGGCCGCGTGCGCCGGCGTCGGCGCGCAGGAAGCGGGCGAAGTCGCCCTGGGGCAACAGCACGACCTGGCAGAACTGCTCGCGGCTCATGCCGAGCAGCTGGGTGATCTCCTCGCCGATCTCCTGGTGCGAGCGGCTGAGGTCCTTCCAGGCGCCGGCCGTCGCGTCGTACTCGCGCAGCCAGGTCTGGGCCTTGTCCAGAGTGGTGCCCGCGCCGCGCTTCTTGGGGCGCTCCCAGGGCGGCTGCCGGGTGATCTCCAACCGGCGTCCGGCGACGGTGAGTTCGAGGCGGACCTCGGTGCGGGTGGCCGGGTCGGCGTGGTCGCTGCGCAGGGTGAGGCCCTGGCCGCTCTGGCGGGCGCCGGGGACGGTGCCGTAGAGGGCGTAGCAGACGGCGTCCAGGACGGAGGTCTTTCCGGCGCCGGTGGGGCCGTGCAGGAGGAAGAGCCCGGCGGCGGAGAGCGCGTCGAAGTCGACGCCCTGGGAGCCGCCGAAGGGGCCGAAGGCGGTGATGTCGAGCCGGTGGAGTCTCACGCGGCCACCTCTGCGGGGCGGGGGCGCGCTGTCACCGGGCGGTGCGCGGGGTCGGTCACCGGGCCACCTCGCGTACCGCGCCGTCCGCGCGCACCGCGTCGAACGCCTCGCCCAGGACGGCCAGTTCACGTTCGTCGGGGCCCGCGCCGCGCACATGGGCGACGAAGTCCTCGGCGATCTGCCGGTCGGTGCGGCCGGCCAGCCGGCGGGCGTAGGAGACGTCGGGGTCGTCCGGGGCACGGTCGGGGGCGAAGACCAGGCTGAGGGTGTGCGGGAAGCGGTCGGTGAGGCGGGCCATGGGGTCGGCGGGGCGGACCGGGTCGGTGAGGGTGGCCTCGACCCAGGCGTCCTCGAGGGGGGTGAGGGCGGGGTCGGCGAGCAGGTCGTCCAGGGTGCCGCGGATGCGGGCCAGCGGGCGCGGGACCGGGCAGTCGAGGCGCTCGGCGGTGACCGTGCCGTCCGCGGCGAGGTCGACGAGCCACATGCTCTTGCGGTGGTCGGCCTCGGAGAAGGAGTAGGCCAGCGGGGAGCCGGAGTAGCGGACGCGTTCGGTGAGGGTCTGGCAGCCGTGCAGGTGGCCGAGGGCCACGTAGTCGACGCCGTCGAAGACGCCGGCCGGGACGGCGGCCACTCCGCCCACCGTGATGTCCCGTTCGCTGTCGCTGGGCTCGCCGCCGGTGACGAAGGCGTGTGCGAGGACGACGGAGCGGGTGCCGGGCGCGCGGGCGGAGAGGTCGGCGCGGACCCGGTCCATGGCGGCGGCCAGCACGGTCTCGTGCCCTGCCTTCTCGACGGCGAACTCGTCCTTCACCAGGGCGGGTTCGAGATACGGCAGACCGTAGAACGCGACGTCCCCGAAGGCGTCGGCGAGCACCACCGGGGTGCCGCAGGCCGCCGGCTCGGTGCGCAGATGGATGCCCGCGCGGTCGATGAGACCGGCGCCGACGCCGAGGCGGCGGGCGGAGTCGTGATTGCCGGAGATCATCACCGTGGGCACGCCGAGATCGGCGAGCCGGTGCAGGGCGTCGTCGAACAGCTCGACAGCGGCGAGCGGCGGCACCGCGCGGTCGTACACGTCGCCTGCCACCACCACGGCGTCGACGGAGTGCTCGCGCACGGTCGCCACGAGGTGGCCGATGAACTCGGTCTGCGCGCCGAGCATGTTCACGCGGTGGAACGCCCGGCCCAGATGCCAGTCGGACGTGTGCAGGATTCTCACGAGACCACCCCGACCTGCACGCTTGCCCCTATTTCACGCATTCGACCCGAACAAACCGGCATGAAATGGCATGAACCGGTACGAGGACTTCCCCGTCAACACCCGCCACGCTAACGCATTTCACCCCCGGCTCACGCGTCTCCGTACGCCTCTCCGCCCAGTTCGAGGCCGGCCGTGCCCGCCGTCGCGTCGGCGAGCCAGGCGCGGAAGGCGGGCACGTCGGCGTCCGGCAGGCCGATCTCGATGGTGACGGCCTCGCCGTAGCGGACGTCGCGGACCTCGCGGCCGGTGGCGCGCAGGTCGTTCTGGACCTTGCCGGCGCGCTGGTGGTCGACAGTCACGGTGGCCAGCCGGAAGCGGCGCCGGGTGAGGGTGCCGAGGGTGTCGAGGGCCTCGCCGACCGCACCGCCGTAGGCGCGGATGAGCCCGCCGGCGCCGAGCTTGACGCCGCCGTAGTAGCGGGTGACGACGGCGACGACGTACCGCATGTCGCGGCGCAGCAGCATCTGGAGCATGGGGACGCCGGCGGTGCCGCCCGGTTCGCCGTCGTCGCTGGCCCGCTGGGTGCCGGCGTCGGCGCCGATGACGTAGGCCCAGCAGTTGTGGGTGGCGTCGGCGTGCTCCTTGCGGACCGCCGCGACGAATTCCTGGGCCTCCTGCTCGGTGGCCGCCGGGGCGAGGGCGCACAGGAAGCGGGAGCGGTTGACCTCGGTCTCGTGCGTGCCCGCGCGGGCGACTGTGCGGTACTCGTCCTGCATCCGCCCAGCCTATGCGGACCCGTGCCCTACTCCTTCCGCCCCCGGGCCACCGTCACCTCCGTCAGCAGCGCCGTCCCCGGGGCCAGGGCCGCCCACGCCGTGCCGTGCCAGGCCAGGACGGCGATCGCGGACGTCGGGAACTTCTTGCGCACCTGCTCCAGGGTGTCGTCGAGGCCGTCGCCCGCGAGGTCGAGGACGAGTTCCTCCAGACCGGGGTTGTGCCCGACCAGCAGCAGCGTCTCCACCTCGGCCGGCACCTCGCGCACGACCGCCAGCAGGTCGGGCACGTCGGCCGCGTACACCCGCCGGTCGTAGCGGACCGGTGGTGGAGTGCCCCACTGGCCGGCGGCCAGCTCCCAGGTCTGCCGGGCACGTACCGCGGTGGAGCACACCGCGAGGTCGGGCAGGCAGTCGGACTCGGCGAGGGCACGGCCGGCGGCGGGGGCGTCGCGGCGGCCGCGGTCCGCGAGCGGGCGCAGCCGGTCCGGGACGCCCTCGGGCCAGGCCGACTTGGCGTGCCGCAGGACGACCAGGCGGCGCAGCGGGCCCGCACCCGCCCGGGTGATCACGCCGACCGCCCGAGATCGCTGGTGAGGTCGAGGGCGAGCAGCCGGTCGGCGTAGGCGCAGGTCTCGAAGCGGGCGCCGGGCGGGATCTCGGGCTGGTCCTCCATCCAGCGCAGCACGCCGAGCACCCCCGGTACGTCCAGGTCGTCCTCCCAGGCGTCCCGCAGCCGGCCCCGGACCTTCTCGGGCACCGGCCGCGAGGGGCTGCGTGCCCACCGCGCCACCGACTGCCGCAGCCTGCCGAGCCGCCGTCCGGCCGCGTCGAGGGCGCCGGCGCCGAGGTGGACGGCCGTGCCGCGCGGGGCGTCGAGGAGGGCGAGCCGGAGTGCGGCGGGGTCGTCGAGCGTGTTGAGGACACCGGCGTCGGGTCCGTCGGCGGGGGCGACGGCGATGGTCACGCCGGCGCCGTCCACGGTCCCGCCCACGGCCGTGACGTGGACGACCTGTGCCTCGCCCAGTCCAGCGGCGAGGTCGCGGCCGTCCTCGAAGGGGCGGATGCCGAGGGTGGTGGCGGCGGCGTGCAGTTCGGCCTGGTGGTGGTCGGCGCTGAGCAGGGGCAGGACCGGGGTGCCGCCGAGTTCCAGCGCGCGCAGCAGGAGGTCGGTGGTGAGCAGGACCCGCAGGGCCGTCAGGTCGTACCCGGAGGCATGGACCTCGACCCGGGTCAGGGCACGGCGGGCGGGGACGGCGGGGACGGTCTCACCGGTCTTGGCGTCGAGGATGCGCAGCACGGGCTGAGCGTAGGCGGACGGAGGACCGTACGGAGGCACCTTGCGACGATTCAGGTCACCGTGGCGGGACATGCGGGACATGCGACACCCCCTGTCGCGCGGACTGTCCCGACACTACTGCGCGCCCCCGGTCCGGGCCGGGTACGGGGCGCAGGTGAACCGCTCCAGGACTGTCCGGAGCCGCCGCCGATCCCGGAGTGGTTCAGTCCCCAGGTGCTGACGGTCGCCGCTCGCCGCTACAGAAGGCCGGGCATGAGCGCGTTCTCGGACGTCGGGCTGCCGGATGCACCGCCTCCGGCCATACGGGGACTGCCCGCAGCTGCACGCCATCCGGGCGGGATACGTGCGAAGACGCTGCGACACCATCTCGGCGTAACCCCCGGGTCGCTCCAGAGGCCGTCAAGCGTCCTTGGTTCCCCTCGAGTCCGGCTCAATGCTGCTCGCTGGTGCCAGGGCGACAAACAGCGGCAGCCTGTACAGCGGCGGAGGCTCGCCCGCCAGGCCCAGGCTCCGCCAGGCCAGCCGAGCCGAGATCTTCAGCACCCTGCGCGCACGCATGACGAGCAAGAAGGCGAGGGGCAGTTCTACCAGCACGGCCGAGGCTATGCTTCCCCACACGTCGCCTCGCCCCCAGCTCAGGGAAACGTCGAACCAGGCATCGCAGACCAGGAGCGTGGCCGCCACGAAAGACAGGGGAATCAGGGCCTGCCGTCTCAGCCAGACCGCCGCCCCGGCGCCGGCCAGCGACACGAGCAGCATGACGTCGAAGCCCACCCACACCATGGGCCAGTACCGAGCCTCAAAGCGATCGGGCAGCGAGACGGCCAGGTAGACGGTCCAGGGGACGAGCACGAACACGCACAAGGCAAGTTGCCCCACCGCCCGCCGGTGGCGGCGGCGCAGCGTGGAACTGTCTGGCGGAAACGCCTTGACCGTCATGTTCGTCGAGGCGGTTGGGGTGCTCTGCTCGTTCATCCTTGCCTGTCCCTGATATCAGCTCACGGCCCGAGCCAACTCCGTCGGTGACCGCACTGCTGATCGCGTCACACAGGCCACACGTGGACATCGGTCCATGCCGCGAAACCTGTCGCTCGCTCCCCGATGGTACGGCGAGCCTTCATACCGCCTGTCGGCAGAGCCACCTGCCCGCTCATGATTCGTCCTCTCTCGTCTTCCCGTCGCGACGGCCACTGATCGGTTTCCACAGAGCCGTGAATTGGGCAACGGTCGGTTCAGAAGGTCCTCACCAGCTCCGGTAGATCGGGGTACTACAAGCCTGGGACCGGCCGAGGCCCGATACATCAGTCAAGTGACTACGAGCGGACGGGCCAGGCCGGATCGCCGCTCCGGCGCGGTCGAGCAGTCCAGGGGGCCGCCGACCCGGTTCGCCCATCCCGCAGAGGGTGAGGCGCAGGCGCGTCCGCGTGGCGGTTACCGGGGCGTGGGGCTACGGGCAGGACGGTCGAAGGCTTCATCACCGGCGGGGACCGGACCGCCCTCACCGATGCGGCAGCTCCGCAGCATGACCTCGCGGCCGGCCACCTGCCCCTGGAGCCGACAGCCTCGCAATCGCCCTGAAGTGGCGGACCGAAGCGGCCACAGACCTGCCGGCACGAAGATCACTCCCGCACGGCTCCGCTTCTCCATGCGCGCCACCCCACCCGCAAGCCAGATGGTATCGAATGATACTGTCATGATCGTGACGGTAATAGATGCATCGGGCAGGGCGAGATGCAGGCGCTCATGAACGTCTGTGCGGCGGTCGCGAGCCGGCCGTCGGCTGAGCTCGAAAGGCGCGCCGGCGAGCGCACAGCCGCAGGCGACCCCTGGGACGAACCGGAGTACGGGCAGTACCCGCCGGCGCTGGAAGGCCCCTACCGGGAGCGCCCATCCCCCTTCGGTGAGCAGCGCTACGGCGCACCCGGCATTCCGCGTGAGGACCTTTGTCACAGGACCGTCGCGGAGGTCGTGTCGCCCCCGGATGAACTCCTCCCGTGCCGGCCGGGCGCCCCTCGACGTAGCAGTCACGTCCGTCGACGGTTGGCGACACCGCCGGCGCATGGGGGCCGCGCCGGTGCAGCGGCTCCGCGAGCTGACGAGCTGCTCAGATCATCACTCCCCGGCTCCGTGAAGAACTGTTCAACGGCCTCGGCCCCGGCCCCGGCCCTGCGCGCCCCTTTTCTGCCCCGGTCGTGTCACAGGAAGGGGCCGATCCCGGTCCATGGAAGAGATGCGATGGGAGCAGCCGTGACTTTCAGTGACCACAGTTCCGGTACCACCCGGACGAGTCGTACAGCGCCCTGTGCCCGGCAGCACCTCGGTCTTCGGGAGAGCGCCCGGCATCGCAGGCCGGAGCCGTCCGCAACCGCGCGGTAGCCGCGTGGTCCCGCCACTAGACAGCCGTAACCGGAGGAACGGAGAGCGCAGGGTCATGGATCTCGAACTGTCCCCCCCGAGAGGGGGCCTTGAAGAGGCTGTCTCTGTCTTTGTGCAGCACCGAGCGCGTCTGTTCGGAATCGCCTACCGTGTGCTCGGCAGCGTGGTCGAGGCCGAGGACGTGGTCCAGGAGGTGTGGCTGCGCTGGCAGAAGACGGACCGCTCCGCGGTGGTCAGCCCGGTCGCCTTCCTCTCGAGCGCCACGACCCGTTTGGCGATCAACGTCACGCAATCGGCGCGAGTGCGCCGGGAGACGTACATCGGCCCCTGGCTGCCCGAGCCCGTCGACACCGGCTCCGATCCGGAGGTGGGCGCACAGCGCGCGGAGGCCCTCGAACTGGCGCTGCTGCTGGTGCTGGAGAAGCTGAGCCCCACCGAACGCGCGGCGTACGTGCTGCGTGAAGCGTTCGATTACGCCTACCCCGAGATCGCTCAAATCCTTCAGCTCAGCGCCGTCAACGTACGGAAGATCGTCAGCCGTGCTCGCAAGCACCTGTCGGACGAGCAGCGGGAGAGCGTGGACACGGCGGAGCACCGGCGCCTTTTGAACGCCTTCGTCTCAGCGGCTCAAACGGGAGATGTGGCTTCACTGGAGACCCTTCTCACCGCCGATGCCGTCAGTCTGTCCGACGGAAACGGCCTCCAGGGCTGTGCTCGTGTACCTGTGCTGGGCCGTGTACGTATCGCCAAGATGTCGACCTATCCGCGGCTGTGGCGGGAAGCGAAGCCCAGGTTGGTCGACGCCAACGGCCTGACGGGCGTGACGATCTACCGTGACGGCCGACCCATGGCGTTCATGACGATAGCCGCCTCGAAGGAGGGCATCCACAAGGTGATGTGGGTGTTCAACCCGAGCAAGATCGCCGCGTTCCTCGGATCGCGTTCCCGCTGTGTGACGGCTCCGCCCTGTCTCCGTTGATGCGTGACCACCCCAGGTGTGACGCGGCGCTCGTCGTACGGTCAACGCAGGGGCGCTGATGCAGCCGGCCTGCCCAGAAGCGCTCAGGTCCAGCCGTCGCCCTGCTGTGACGGGTCCCGGTGCGAGCCGGGGTCACCGGTGGTGGGGGGGCTGGTTCCAGGAGCGTAGCTTGTCGGGATTGAGGACGACCCAGACCTGGGCGACGTGGTGGTCGGCGACGTCGAGACTGATGACGGTCGCGACCTGGTGGTCGTAGCGGGCGACAAGGCCGGTGCGCCCGTTGACGGAGTGGGTGGTCAGGGTGGTGCGGGGGTGGCGGGCCAGGAGTGTCAGCAGGCTGTGGGCGACCTGACGGCTGCCGTGCACGGGCCTGCTCAGTGCGCGGACCTTGCCGCCGCCGTCGAAGAACGCCGTGGCGTCCGGAGACAGCAGCGACTCGAGCAGTTCGGCGTCCTCGTCCACGCAGGCCTGGAGGACGGTGCGAGCGAGGAGATCGTGTTCGCCCGGCGGGGTGGGGCGTGAGCGCTGCATCCGAAGACTGCGGCGGGCCCGGTCGGCAAGCTCGACGCACTCGGACTCCGGGCGTCCCACGATGTCGGCCACCGTGTCGGAAGCCATCCCGAAGACGTCATTGAGCACGAACGCCGCCCGCTCGGCCGGAGACAGAGAGTCCAGCGCGTTCAGCAGAACCCGGCTGACCTCCTCCTCCAGGCTCGTCTGCGCCCCCTCGGCGTCTCCCGTCTTCGTATGGTGCTCCTCTCTCCGGTCCCGCTGGCCGGTCGCACCCCAGTGAGGCTCGGCGAGCAGGCCCAGACAGATCCCGCCCGCGGTCTTCGCGAGCCAGTATCGAGGTGCGGTGATCCGCCCACGCTCCGCGTCGGACAGCCCGTACCACCGACGGTAGGTCTCACCGACGACACTCTCCGCCTCGCGGGAGCTGCCCAGCATCCAGTAGGTGACTTCCAGCAGGTGCCGACGCTCGTCAAGCAGCTCCGCGACCGGCACCGCGTCAGCATGGTCCATACGACGTCCTCCCCCTCACAAGGCACAGCACGACACGACCGCACACAGTGATCCCTTCGACCTTCACGAGGGCTTCAGAGATGTCTGCGTGCCGATGGCAGGGTGCCGCCATGCAGCCCCTGCGCCCGGCAAAGGGACTCCGGCGGTCGATGACCGAGTCCTCGCACCCGGGCCACCTCCTTCATCCCTCGACTCAATCCTTTGACCGGGCATGCACGCGTGTTGTGACATCCCCCTGTCCCGCACGCTCCCACGTCGTGCTGAACAGCGCCGAGATGCAGAAGACGCGTTGGAGACAGCGGTTGTGTCGCTGTGGGCGCCGCAGGTTCCAGCTGGTCTTCCGGCCAGGAACTCGGCGCCGAGAACGGCGCCCAGGCCGGGCCTGGTGATCACATCGCAGGTGTGGTGGCCACGGAACCGGACCAGGGCCGCCACCGCGGGGCGACCGGCATACATCTGTCCTTGGGACCGACACATCGTCAATCACCCATGCTGCCAGGGCGATCAGCGGCGGCATCCGTTCGACGATCCGTCACCGCACCGGCATCGGATCCCACGTGGACCGGTTCACGAACTGCTCCAGGATCTGCCCGTTGCCGTCCGGCTGCCGCGAGGCCATGGCCTGGATCGACCTACACGGCCGTCCAGCACCAGTCCCCCGCCGACGGCAGTCGCCTCTGGGTGCGGCTCGTTTCGAGTGACGGCCGCGATGGTGGGCGACCTTGACCGTGTCCCGCGGCGAGCTGCATCGTCGAGCCATGAACTCAGATACCGGTCGCAGTCATAACGAGGCGTGGGTTGAGCTGTTGGACAGCCATCGTCCACCCCATTCGGCAGGTGACTGGGCGTCGCCTTCGATGTGGCTGCTGCTTCAGGCCGCAGTGGCCGATCCGCTGTTGTCCTCGCTCTACCCGTGGAAGGGCATGAACACCCTGAGCGTGTGTACGTCCGATGCATGGCGTGACTTCGGTACGGAGGGGTTCCCGGGAGTCGCGGCCGGTTCCGGTGTGTACTCGGTGATCGCCCACCCGCTGGGCGAGGGCCGAGTCGTTCTGGAGACCGATGATCCGGCCGTCGCGGTCGAGGTCATGGCTCGGGAGGTCCGGAGTCGGTTGGTGAGGCGCACGATGTGAGCGTGCCTGGGGGAAAGCGGTGAGGGCTCCGGGCAGGTTGTGGAATTCGGGTCGCGGGCCTGGGCCTGGTCGAAGGCGCCGGCGATGACCTGCTCGGGCGGGCGGACCGGTGAGGCGGTGCACCACTAGTTCTCGGCCCTCGGCACTCGGCCCCGGATGACCCATGCTGGAGTCGCGTTCGGACTCCGGTGCGGACTCGACGGCCGGTCTTGCAATCCCGCATCACCGTGGAGCCGCCGGCGATTTACCCACTTGCCGGCGCATGCGCGAGAGATGCCCGTCTCAGCGGCGACGTGGGCGAGGGGACGTGTCCGGCACCGCTTCACGAGCCGCCTACGGCCCTCGACGCTCAGGGGTGCATTCGCGTGGGGCACTCGTCGTCCTCTCGAAGTCGGACGCCGGCAGGCGCGACACCTGTCGTGCGCGCCTGCCACATTGCGGCCTTTCAGCCCCGCGGTGCGACGCGGATACGGTTCCCGTCAGGATCGGCCGCGAGGAAGGTCAGCCCGAACCCCGCATCATGAGGCTCGCGCAGGATCGTGACCCCCTTGGAATTCCACTGCTCAAAGATCGCGTTGAGCTCCTCGGGTCCACCGTCGACGGCCAGGCAGACCTCACTGGTGCGCGGGACGTCCGGTGACAGATCCTCGAACTGGCCGGACCACACACCGAGGTCAGCGCCTGGCCCGAGGTCGAAGGTGATGTATCCCGAAGTCTCGAACGAGGGGCTCATGCCGAGGAGGTCGCCGTAGAAACGAGCTGCGGCGGGAGCGTCGTTCACGTAGACGATGGACACGACGGATGTGGTCATGGTTGTTCCTTCTCCCAGGTCGTAGGTACGCATCCACCAGCCTGACCGGGATATGCGCCGCATCGTGTCGCAATTCCTGAAAAAATTGGTGTGTGACCCCGGATCGCTTCTTCACCCTGATGTTGCTCCTCGAATCGAGGGAAGCCGTGACCACACAGGAACTTGCCTCAGCGCTCGGAGTGTCCCTTCGAACCATCACCCGAGACCTGAACTGGCTCCGCGACGCCGGTCTGCCGGTGACCGCACACCGGGGCCGCCTCGGCGGCGTGACCATGCTGCCCGGGTCCGGGCTCGACCTCACGCGGCTCACACCGGGCGAGCGTGATCATCTGTCGCTCACCGGGCTGGACGAGAAGCAACGTGCGGAGCTCGACGCATCGGCAGAAAGCCGGCGCGCGCTCTCCAAGATCGCCGCCGCACAGCCGCGTCGAGTTCATGAGCTCCTGCCGCTCACCGACGTAGTGCACGTGGACAGCCGTCCCTGGCGTCAGGCACGGGCTTCCGGTACGACTCCAGCTGCGCTGATCGGCGCGGTGCGGCGAGGTCGCCGGCTACGGATCGAGTACGACAGCCCACGCGCGTCATGCCCACGCGACCTGGTCGTGGATCCCTACGGGCTGTTCGCCAAGGCCGGCGTCTGGTACCTCGTCGCCGACCGTGCCCGAGTGCCACGGATGTACCGACTCGAACGGATCACGACGTGGAAAGAAGTCGACCAGCCACGACGGATCCGCGAGAGCCAGACCCTGGCCACCGTCGCCGCAGCGCTCATCGATCAGTGGGAGCACAACCACGCGATAGAGGTCAGCGCCACCATCGACCAGACCCAGATCGAGCGAGCGCAACGGATCTTTGGCCTACGACTCGTCCCGGACGACCACGAAGAATCCACCACCGGCCGCAAGGTAACGATCCGCTTCCTGCATCTGGAGGACGTGCGAGCACTACTGCCGTTCGGGAGCGCCATCACTGTGCACGGCCCCACCGAAGCCAGGGCTCGCCTCCGCGCCCTCGCCACCAGTCTTGCCCACCACTATGCGCCGTCACCACCATCCTGACCCGCAACATCTAGCGGTTCACCTGCGCGTGGCTTGGCGGACTGCCGTTCTTAGCGCAGGGCACCCGGGGCTTCTGCTACGCAGCGACGGGGAAATCCGCTGGGTCGAGCCTCGGGACGGAAGTGCCCTGGGCCTGTTTCCTGAATGCGAGGACTGGACTCAGACCGATGTCTCGCTTTGCCCGCACGACAGCGTGGTTCTCTTCACCGACGGACTGTTCGAAGGAAGGACTGGCCCCTCCACCCGACTTGGCGAAGAAGGCCTGCTACGGCCGGCGACGCGGCACGAACACCTGCCGGGGCAGGAGTTCATCGACGCCCTGGTCCACGGTGCTGTGTCCGGGGCGGCACCCTTCGGGGGCCTGGTGGACGACGTAGCTGTTCTTCATCTGGGCTGGAACGCAGGGAGCTGACCGTCCGTATCGGTATGCCATTGGCGGTGATCGACTACGCCTGCACCGTGGTCTTCTGCTTCAGACGTTCGCATGCCGACGGTCCGGCCGACTCACTGTCAGGACAGCGGAGGGAAGACCGTGGAATCGCCGGCAACCACGTGGGACTCACCGGCACGTCCAGCTACGGCGGCACCCCCGGATACGGGCGCGCCTATCGTGAACGGCTGCGCGGACAGTGGGGTGGGGTCGACGTCGAGGACTGCGCCGCGGTCGCGCAGGCCCTGGTCGACGAGGGTACGGCGGCCGCCGGCCGCGTGGCGATCCGTGGCTCCAGCGCAGGAGGGTTCACCGCAGCGCTCTCGGTGGCGGCAGGCGGTCTCTACGCCTGTGCCGCCCTGTTCTATCCAGTGGTGGACCCTGTCTCTCTCGCCGCGGGAGGGGCGCATGACTTCGAGTCGCACTACCTGGACGCGCTCATCGGCCCGAAAGACCGGCACGCGGACCGTATCAGAGCGCAGTCGACCGTTCGCGGATGAGCGGACTGGCCTTCGTGGCCCTGGCCGGCGGCAACCTCTCGGTGTCCGTGACCGGGCAGCGTCCAGGCGCTGCACTTGCGGGCTTCAGTCGCAGGGGCAACGTTCCGGACACCTGTCAAGGGGGATGTGTCCACGGTTGGCTTTATCGAGCAGTAGTGACGTCACTTGTCGATGAGTTTGGGAGGCACCAGGGCCCTTGCCAGGGCAGCATCGGGATGCTCTTGGTGAAAGGTGCTGGTCATGCCGAAGATGTCGAAGGTCGAGCTATACGCGGCGATCCGGCGTGACCATCGCGACGGCATGTCCATGCAGGAGCTTGAGCGCAAGTACGGCGTGACATGGCGGACGGTACGAAAGGCGTTGGACTCGGCCTGGCCAGAGCCGCGCAAGAAGCTCCCGCCGCGGGCCACCGGCCTGGATCCGTTCAAGCCGGTGATCGACGAGATCCTGCGAACGGATCTGGACGCGCCACGCAAGCAGCGGCACACGGTGACCCGGATCTATCACCGGCTGGTCGAGGAGCACAGTGCGGACGTCTCCTATGGCATGGTCCGCTACTACGTCGCGGGCCGGAAGCCCGAGATCCTCGTCGAGTCCGGCAAGGCTCCATTGGAAGCGTTCATCCCGCAGACGCATCAGCCCGGGCATGAGGCGGAGGTCGACTTCGGTGATGTGACGGTGCGGCTGGCCGGCGAGCTGGTGACCTGCTACCTGTTCTCTTTCCGATTGTCGTATTCGGGCAAGGCCGTCCACCGCGTGTTCGCCTCGGCCGGCCAGGAAGCCTTCTTCGAAGGCCACGTCCACGCACTGCGGACGCTGCAAAGTCCGCTACGACAACCTCAAGGCCGCTGTCGCCCGCGTGCTCGGCCACATCCAAAGGGGCCGACAAGACCGGCGCGACGCTCGTGCATGACGTAGCGACCGACCGCGTCCAGGGTGCGAGGCTCGTGCAGGTCCACCGCCCGCTCGGTGCGGGACTTGCCGCGGGCCCCGCGCGGGTGGTCGTCGCGCTCGCGGACCGTCACCCGGCGGCGGCCGTAGGAGATGTCGTCCAGGTGTAGCGACAGCACCTCGCCCGGCCGCAGCCCGCCATCCAGCATCAGCAGGAACGCGGCGTCGGAGGTGTCGTCGCGGCCGAGCATCTCGTTGATGACCATGACGCGTACCGGTCTCGCCGGACCCCGCCTCAATGGTCGCCGGCGCGCTGGAGGCGCACGGCCCGGCAGAGTCAGGCCATGACCTGCCGCATGTGGTCGTTCGCCGCGGCGAACTGCTCGGCCGTCATCGAGTCCCGAGCCGCGTGGTAGCTCTCGACGTCTGTCTGGACGGTCGCCGCCAGGCCGGTGCGGAACTGCTCGGCGCTCATGTCCTGGCAGTAGGTCGGGGTGCCGGGCTGCAGCCGCCAGGAGTCCTCAAGGGTGCCCGCATCGACCGGGTCGAAGCCGATCTCCTCGACCAGCGCCATCACCCGCTGCTTGGAGTCGCCGTCGGGGCCGGCGACCGTGAGGCCGAGACGCCGAGCGGCGTCGTCGGTCGCCTTGTCCTTGAGGCTCGGGGCGCTGATGTTGTTGAAGACCTTGTATACGGGGCGGCCGAGGCGGGCGGCGACCCAGGCGCTGTCAGCCATCCCCTGATCCAGCTCGTCGATGTTGCCGTCGCGCACCGGGTAGTAGTTGCCCGTGTCGATCACGACCGGCACAGACGCGAGCGCGGCGGTCACGTCCTCGGGGAACGCCCCGACCGCCTTCACAGGGACGCTCGCGATCGCGACGTCCACGCCGGTGACGGCGTCCACAGCCCACGTCGGCCGGATCGAGTCGTCGCTGTCGAACTCGGTCAGGGTCTCCGGCCCGCGGGAGTTGGCGATCCGGACGTGGTGCCCGACGGCCACGAGTTTCCTGGCGAGCGTGCCTCCGATGAACCCTGCTCCGATGATGCCGATCTCCATGCCACTCTCCTTGTGTCCCTGCGCGTCATGGGGGTTCGTCAGTGGTGAGTCACCGGTCAGCGACCTCGGGTCCCGAGCCCGGCTGGTCCAGGACGAGCGCGAGCAGGCCCGGGAAGCGCCGGTCGATCTCCTCACGACGCAGCCAGTTGCGGTGCCTGGTGCCGTGGACCTCCTGCCGGATGAGCCCCGCCTCCCGCAGCACACGCCAGTGCCTGGTCAGCGTCGACTTGGAGACGCCGAAGTCCGAGGTGCTGCACGGACCGCCCGGTGTGGCGGCGATGTGTCGCACGAGCGCTCGCCGGACGGGGTCGGTCAGCGCCGACATGACCTCATAAAGGTCGATCTCTTCCTCGTTCGGGATCGTGAGCGGCCGAGCCAGCCGACTAGCCATGACCAACCTCCTATGTACCGGATCCAGCGTACATGCATGTACCGCTTCGCGCGTACATGAGCCCGGGGAAGGCGTACGAGGGCTCTGAGCGTCGTCTTGGACCGGTGCACGTTCGGCTGTACCCGGCGGGACACGTTGACCTGTCCGCTGACATCCCGCTTTGCGGACACGGCAGTGCCGTCATTTCACCTCAACATCTCCGAGCTCGCTGATCACTAACTGCCTCCGGAAACCGTCGACAAACGCTGTCCCTAGACATCAACGAAGCCACCACGGTGCTCGGAACGATGTGATCGGCCAGCCAAACACATGCTTCCGTATGCCGGATCAGACATGAGCGGAGCGAACGCCGGTGGGTCAGTTCAACGTCCCCAGGAGCACAGCGGCACACAGCATCGCGGCGGTGATCAGAGCCATCGCGGTCGCCGTTCCGCGCAGCCAGTGTCCGAAGCGCACATGGTGCTGCTCTTCCGCCAGGCTGATGCGGTCCGAGATGTGCTCCGTGACCATACGGGCGACGTACTTCTGCTCGTCGAGATACCACCGCTCGATATCCGTCTTCTGCCCCTGGGTCAGCCCTGAGGCCCGCGCGGTGAAAGCTGCCACACGCTGACGCGCTGCGTGCAGATGAGCCTCCCGGTAGAGGTGCATCTCGATGTCGGTGAGGCCGCGTTCGGCCTCCTTACTCGCGTCCATGATGTCCTCCAGCGAGAGAGTGGGACGGCCAGTTGTGTTGCTTGCGGGAGCCAGGAGTGAGTCGGCTGTCAAGCCAGTCGCCGTAGTGAGTAGGCGCGGTGTAGGCGTCAGCACCGGGAAGGAGGTCATGACGCCGGAGTCCGGCGCCGAAGTAAGGACTGCGGTCGTCGGGGAAGACTCGGCGGTACTCCCCGCTGCCGGTGAGGGAGGCACGAACGAACGCATCCAGCCGGAACTGGTCGGGGCCGGCGATCTCACGAACGCCGAGGAGAGGCCTGGAAGAAGCAGTGTGAGCAACAAGTGCGGCAACTTCCGCGCAGGACACCGGCCGGATCTGGACGGGCGCCACCCAGATGATCCAGTCTTCCGTGGCAGCATCGGCGATGTCACCAGCGGACTCAAAGAGCTGGGTCGCGCGGATGATCGAGTAGGGCATCCGAGACTGCCTGATCAGGGCCTCCTTGGCGTACAGGGCTCGGAAGCAACCGCCCTTACTCAACCGATCCACACCGACCACAGACAACGCGACATAGTGTTCTACGCCGGCAGCGGCGGCCGCCGAAGCCAGGTTGGTCGTGGAGCGGCACAACGTCTGCAAGACGGCCTCCTCATCGATGACCAGGCCGAAATCCTCGGTGAGGACCCCGTCATCAAGTGAGGGCGGCCCGGACAGGTCGACCACTACGGAGCAGTCCTCGAGGGCCTCGGAAAGGCCTTCTCCCGTAAGGAGATTGACGCCGCTCGAAGCGGAGACCAGATTGGCGTCATTCCCGTGCGCGTTGACTCTGGCAACGGTCTCGACCCCTGTGGATCCACCGTCGTCGATGACAACGACCTTCATGGCGAGAGGCCCTCCCTTCGCACCGAGGCCACCTGGGACGCGGCCATGACGTCATCCACTGCGGCCTTCGCCGTGGACCTTCAGATCAGACAGGCCGTCCTGCCGAGCCCTTCCGGCATGCTCATGCGGCCGGATGTTCGCTCGCTCGGCTCTCACGGGGCCGGTTCGGACCGGCGTTCGTGACGAACGCGTCCCGTGGATGCTGGACGGAGGCAAGGGAGACGAGGTCCCTGCCCCACAGTGCGGCGGTGAGCCAGACGGCGAGAACGCGGACCTTGCGCTCCCAGCTGGGCACAGCCAGGACGTGATAGCCCCGGTGCATGAGCCAGGCGGGAAGTCCCTTGATGACGATGCCCTTGTACTGGAAGATGCCACGCCCCAGCCCCAGCGTCGCCACCACTCCCAGACTGCTGTGGCGATAGTTCCGGATCCCGCCTCCTCGGAGGCTTGCTGTGATGTTCTTCGCAAGGCGCTTGCCCTGCCGCACGGCATGCTGGGCGTTGGGCACCGTACGTGCGCCCGGTACAGGAGACGCGAGGTCCGGAACGGCCGCATCGTCTCCGGCCGCCCACGCATCCGGCACGGGATCGCTGTCGGTGCCCACGCGCAGATCGGGCCGTACGACGATCAGGCCGCGCTCGTCGACGGGCAGGTCCGTGTGGTTGTGCACGACCGGATTCGAAGCGTTCCCGGCGGCCCAGACGATCAGCGCGGAATCGAATTCCGCTCCGTCGGACAGCACGACGTGGCCGTCTTCGGCGGAGAGCAGCTGCGTGTTCAGGTGGACTTGCGCGCCGCGCTGTTCCAAAGAGCGCACGACCCAGGCACCGGGCTTGTCTCCCACCTCGGGCAGGATTCGGCCTCGGGCCTCGACCAGGTGGAACGACACCTCGTCGAAGCTCAGTTCCGGGTAGAACCTGACCATCGCAGCCGCCAGCGACAGCAGTTCGCCGAAGCCCTCGACGCCGGAGAACCCGCCGCCCACGAACGTGACGGTGAGCAGCCTTCGCCGCTCGGCACCGGGCGGCAGTGACGCCGCCTGATCGAACGCCGTCATCAGCCGGTCGCGGATGGCCACCGCCTCCTCGACATGCTTCAGGCCTATCGCCTGCTCCGCCAGCCCGGGTACCGGGAAGGTGCGGGTCACAGCACCGGCAGTGACCACAAGGGTGTCGTATGCGAGTTCGTAGTCTGCTCCGCTCGTAGAGCGCACGGACACCGTCCGGTCTGCGTGGCGGATCTCGGTCACGCTCCCCGCGATCAGCCGGGTGCTGCGCAGGTGCCGTCGCAACGACACGGCAGCGTGACGCGCCTCGACCGATCCGGCCGTCACCTCCGGCAGGAAGGGTTGGTACGTCATGTAAGGACGCGGGTCGACCACCGTGACCCGTGCCTCGCCCTTGCGCAGCTTCTTCTCAAGGCGCCAGGCAGTGTAGAAGCCCGCATAGCCCCCACCGACAATCAGAATCTCACGCATAGGTCCCTCTGTCTGTTGTTCGACATCAGATAGACCAGGCGGGCCAGGACGGTGTGACACGGCCGTGGCGATGGAGCGATGGAGTCAGTCTCGTCACACAAGTCGGGGGCATCCGGTCTTCACTCGAGGCAGCGGGGTGAGCCATGGAGGCGCACGAACGCTGTCGTCGCCAAGCGTGAGTTGGCATCAGGTGCCGGCGTGACTCGAACATAAGAGAGAGAAGGCCTGACTGTGCTCGTTGTTCCGGATCCGAAGGTCGTCAGAAGGCTGCTGACCCGGTACGCGTCCCTGCAGATCGCGCTCGCCGAAAGCGAGGTGCGGGAAAGGGCACGCGAGCTCGAGGACGTGAGTTACACGCTGTGCATCACGATGGGAGCCCGGAACGTGCGCGAGGCCATAGCGGCCGCGGACACGCTGCTCGTGGCCCGGGCCGGGCGCGGCGGTGTCCGGGAGCCGGACGGCGAGGACGGTTTGCCGGTGCTCGTCTGAGGCATTGTCAGGACGGCGACGCCTGGCCGGCGGGGCGGAGCAGGCCCCCGCCGAGCGCACCCCGGAGCAGGCGGACGCCGTCCTCTACGAGACCTCCCGCAAGCGCGCCCTCGAGGACGCGGCCGCCAAGGCCAAAGTGACCGAGACGGAGGGTCGGCCCGCCTCCGGGGTGGTCCAGGTGTTCGGCGGCCGCAGCCGTCGGGGCCGGGTTCGCCACGAAAGCCGTACGGCACACAACCCGCCCACGCCCCGGCAACCGCCACGCGGACGCGCCTACGCCTCACCCTCTGCGGGATGGGCGAACCGGGTCAGCAGCCCCCTCAGCTGCTCGGCCTCGCCCGGTCCCAGCGCGGCCACCAGACGCTCGGCCAGCGGCTCCGCCGCCATATGCGCCGCATCGAAAAGCTCGACACCCTCAGGCGTGATCTCCACCGCCCGCACCCGCCGGTCTCCCGGAACCGCCCTGCGGACAGCCAGCCCCATGCGTTCCAGGTCGTCCACGACCCGCATGATCCCCGCCTTGTCCGACCCCGTCGCCGTCACCAGATCCCGCTGCACGGTGGGCCCGCGGTCCATCAGCACGAGCAGCACCGCGAAATGCCGCATCTCGACGCCCAGCGGGCGCAGCGCCTCCGTCATCACCGCAGCCGCACGCCAGTGCGCCCGCCGCAACAGCAGACCGAGAGCGAAAGGCGAGGGATCCCCAGGACGGTCAGTCGCACGCGAGCCGGCGGAGGGAGGAGGAACGTCGGCAGTCACAACCCGAGATTACCAGCCATCCATTCATCCGATACGGTATCGTTTGAAACAAAATGCGGCTGTGCCCGCCTCTGTGAAGAGCGCCGGTGGCGTACTCGGAGCGGCGTATGTCGGGATCGGGTACGCGCTGGAACAGCTCGGATTCGTCCCGGACATGATCATCGGAACGTCGGTGGGTGCTCTCGACGGAGCCATCGCGGCCTGCGTCGGCTGATCGCCCGGGCCGGGCTGCCGTCGCGGATCGAGCAGTTGCTCGACCGCGGAGACCCCGAGTCCGCGCTGCTCGCCGGCGCGGCCATTCCTGGGCTGCTGCCCCCGGTGGATCGGGAGGGGCGGGTGCTCGTCGACGGTGAGGTGATCGCCTGTCTCCCGGTACTGGCGGCCCTGAAGGCCGAGGCGGCAAGCGTGGTTGTGCGGGCCACCGGACCGGAGAGCTCCTGGGCCTCCAGCACCCAGTGGACGGCCGTGCCGGAAGCCAGCAACTGGATCCGCGGTCCCGAGCCGGGTGCCTCCGACCCGTCTGGCGCCCGAGCCCATCGGCACCGGCCCGATCCGGAGGTGGACGCACAGCGGGCAGGCCCTCGAACTGACGCTGCTGCCGGCCTTCTGGGCACGGACCTCGGTGTCACACGTTGCCGGGCTGTCCGGTCAGTAGTGCGTACCAGCAATTCTGGCCAGGAGGGCCAATGAACGCACGCCTCAACTACTACGGCAATCCCCTCGCGGGCAAGGTGCTGAAGCACCTCTTCTCCGCCAGCAAGGCGCTGTCGGACTCGACGCTGCCGGCCACCGTTCAGTATCTGGTGGAGATCCGCGCCAGCCAGATCAACGGCTGCGGCTTCTGCACCGACATGCACACCAAGGAGGCCGCCCACGCGGGCGAGACCTCGGTACGGCTCAACCTGGTCGCCGCCTGGCGGGAGGCGACGGTCTTCACCGAGGCCGAGCGCGCCGCGCTGGAGCTGGCCGAACAGGGCACCCGCGTCGCGGACGCGGCCGGCGGGGTCACCGACGAGGCCTGGGCGGATGCCGCCAAGCACTTCGATGAGGACCAGCTCGCCGCGCTGACGACCCTCATTGCCGTGATCAACGCCTACAACCGCATCAACATCATCACCCAGCAGCCGGCCGGCAGCTACAAGGTCGGCATGTTCGGCTGAGCCAGGGTCCGGCCCAGCCCGACGCGGACGGTCCTTCTCCGCGTCACCGCTGCCTTCGGCGGAAGACGGACTTCGGGCGCCGGCGGACTGCGCTCGACCGCGCGGTCAGCTGAGCCCGTTTCCCCGACCCTGCCTGTCGGCCCACTCAATGCTGCGCAGCCAGCCGAATTGTGGGGACCGCCGGCAGGGGGCAGGGTGATATGAGGACTCGCTGTGCGTAAGGCAGGAGATGCGCGGCCTGTCACAGATACGGGCCGCGCTTTGTCTTCACTGTAAAGCAAGTTGTTGTGGGCCCGGAATTGCCGACGTGAGATCGTCCGCTCCGGGCACGTTCACGGAGGTGTAACACCATGCACGAAATGCACTCAGAGGACGGCTTCGGACCCAAGATGCTGGCGGATATCAAGCCGCCTTTCATTCCCGAGGGCGCTTCGGGAATGACTGTCCTTGTCGAGTGGGCCCCCGGCCACCCTGGGACTCCCCCGCACCGCCACTCGGGGCCGTGTTTCGGCTACGTGCTCGAGGGAGCGGTCCGGTGGGAGCTCGAGGGTGAGCCAGAGCACGTGATCAAGGCCGGTGAGACGTTCTGGGAGCCGGGCGGTGATGTGATCCACTACCAGAACGGCAACGCCTCGTCGGACGCGCCGGCCAAGTACATCGTGTTCATGATGTGCGCGCCGGGCCAGCCGATGCTCACGCTGGTCGACGACGAGGAACTGGAGAAGCGGGCCCATCTGCGTGCCCCGCGGCCCACCGACTGACCCACCGCCTGCGCACAGACCGGTTCCGAACGGAGCCCGTTCGCTCCGTGGGAGGACGCGGTAAGGCATGACCGCCACTGATGTCGTGTCCTGCATGCTGACAGCGCTGTTCGCGGCCGCGGCCGTCCGCGCACTGCGGTATGCCCTCGTGTCACGGAGCCTTGAATGGCGTGGCCGAGTCGACCATCTCCTGCACACCGCCATGGCCCTGGCCATGGCGGTGATGCCGTGGAACCGCGGCCCCGGGCTGCCGGAGCTGCCGCAGACGGCCTTCTTCGCAACCGCTGCTCTGTGGTTCCCGCTGACCGCGGCCGGCTGCCGTCAGCGGTCGAGACTGGCCGCGGCCGCACGGAGGCTGCCGTACGCGGTCGGCATGGCCGCGATGGCCTGGATGACGCTCTCCATGGCGGGCCCGTCGCACACACCCGTGGCCGAAGGTCTCCCGTCGGAGCACCAGGCCCTGCATCTCAGCCACTCCGCGGGGGAATTGAAGGCCGGCACCGTGGTCACCGGAGTGCTGGCGCTGTACCTGCTTGTGGTCGCTCTTCGGTCACTGACCCGTAGCATGCCCACGCTACGCAGCGTTTCGGACGCCGTAGCCATCTCCACCAGCAGGAGGGAGCTTTACGGCTGCTTCTGGGACGGATCGATGGCTTTGGGAACTGTCATCATGCTGCTCATGCACCCCTGACCGCCGTCAGCACCCGGACCGCGCAGATGCGGCCGACATCGGGGTCGGCAGCGTTACCGGCGATGGTGCGGTCTGCCGACATCAATGCTGCGAGTGGTTCTTCACTCTGCTCGCCAGGTTTTCGAACCGTCGACAACCGCACCGCCCCGGTCACCACCATGAACGGCCATGAGTCGAAGGGGATTCAGAGCCTTGGGCAAGTGTGTCCGAGCCGACACCCACACGGACATCCACCAAGCCGCGGTGACCGACCCGGTCGGCCGCCACCTGGACACGCAGTCGTTCGAGACGACCCGTTCGCCGGGCGGGCCGCATACCGACGGCTGTCACAACAGGGGGGACGTGTCGGTCAACTAACTGTCCGCATCTGGAAACCCTCCATACGCGAAGGTGCACCAAATATGGCATTCAATATTATTGGCCCGTTGGGATCTGCCCACTCCCCGGAATCCGGTATCGCATGGCGGCGCGACGCAAAAAGGCCGCGCGACGTAAAAAGGCCGACGGACGCCAGCTTTTCCGCGTCGATTTCGGCTCACTGCCCGGCCGTGTACCGCAACGCTGACGGAGTCATGCCGTGAACGAGTGGACCCGGTTGCCCAATCTGTCCATCGACAAAGACTTCGACGGAGCGACCTTCGCCCCGATCTACACCACGAAGGTGACGGTGAGCGGGGGGATGGCGAGTCACGGGCGGGCCTCGGGAAGGGCACGCTCGGCCGACGGAGTCCTGGATCTCAACCTGCGTATGCCCACGGAACTGGGCGGAGACGGCAAGGGGACGAATCCCGAGCAGTTGTTCGCCGCCGGTTTCGCCGCCTGTTTCCACGGGGCGCTGAGTCTGGCCGCACGGCAGGCCGCGCTCGACCCCGCAGCGATCTCCGTGGAGGCAACCGTGGCCTTTGGACGGGACCCGGAAGACGGCGGCTACTTGTTGCACGTCGACCTCGAGGTCAAGTGGCCGGACATCGACCCTGTCGTCGCCGCCCCGCTCGTGAAGAAGGCCGATTCGCTGTGCCCTTACACGAAGATGGCGCTACGGGGAACGCCGACAAGCATCAGGCTGGCCTCGTAGCCGACGGCATCGGCTGTCTGTCCTGCTGTATGTCCTGCTGTATGTCGCCTGAAGCCGTCGTGTGCCTTCTGCCGGCACACGACGGCTCTTCGCACGACAGCCCAGCCGCCGACCGGCGCTCCACCGACGGAAACGGCACGCCGCTGCCGGTCATCTGACCGGCAGCAACCGAAACGACCTCACCCGACCGCCACCGCAAGCAGGCCCGCACCCGAAGCAAAGCACCATCCCGTGGCGGAGCCGTTGCAAGGCCACGTTCACAGAGCATCCGGGGCCACCGGCGGAACCCCGGACCCCGGTTCCACCGCGCTCTTGCTCTGCTGGATGATCTCCTGGACGTGAAGCTCGATCTCCTGCGGATTCAGGCCGAGCGCCTTGCCTATGTGCACGGCCCAGACCTCGGCGCGAAGATTGGTCTCAAAATCCAGATCGGCCCGGACGTTCTCACGAGCGGCTTGCCGATTCTGGCTCACCATGACGAATGTGGACAGGAAGATGGCCTCCAGGCTCACGACCATGGTGAGCAGCCCGAACGGGTAGGGGTCGAAGACCGCTGCGGAGCCGAACAGCCTGAGGTTGAGGGCGATCCACACCGCGAACCAGACGACATGGACGTACACGAAACCCATCGTGCCCGCGAAGGCTGTGATCGCGTCGGCAAACCGGTCCTGCGACGTGCGCCTCCTGGCGAACACCAGCCGCTCGTGGCGCGAGCGGAGGTCGAGGCGACGAGTGCCGCCGGAAGCGGACCTCGACCGGAAGGCTCGGCCTCCGGAGTGAACGGTCATACCCACTTACTGCCTCATTCCCTCGCCGGGGACGCCACCGCCCCCAGCCATCGATGGCCCCGCAGCTTGCCTGCTGGGAACCGCTGCACGTGCGCTTCGCCATGGAGGTGACATCGCGTACGGTGCAAGGCCCCGACCCGACCCGCCGGGGGGCAACCGGGCCACTGCATTCGCTTCGGGCGGTGCCGACTCCCCGAGGTGCAGCCGGTGTCCTGTCAGCAGGGCAACCACAGAGAGCACTCGATGAGGCAGGCTCTGTCCTCGACGTCGACGCAAGGCAGTGTTCGACCGGAAGTATGACCATGAAACCCACGAGGTTGTGACAGCTGGCGGGGAAGCACCTGCCGGCAGGCACGGGTGTCAACGTCTGGGACTTCATCACCCCGGCATCTCCCTGGACCGCATCCTGCCGTGAGGCCCCGGCACGCGCGGGAGTGGGAGTGGGCCGGACTGCGCATCGCATCGTCTTTCGCCCACGTCGATGCCAGTGGACACCACCCGCCATGGGAGCGGCCACGAAAGGTGTCACAGATTCCGGAACACCCCGGTCCTACTGAGTGACAATCCCTCGGCGATCGGAGTAGATCGTGGCTATCACCGAACAACGTCTTTCCACCATGGTGCTGGTGATCGGAACCGGAGGTGCCGGGCTGCGAGCGGCCATCGAACTGGCCGAGGCCGGTGTCGATGTCCTCGCCGTCGGCAAGCGTCCCAAGGAGGACGCCCATACGGCACTTGCCGCCGGAGGAATCAACGCCGCCCTCGGCACCATGGATCCCGAGGACAGCTGGCAGCAGCATGCGGCCGACACGCTCAAGGAGAGCTATCTGCTGGCCGATCCCCGCACCGTGGAGATCGTCACCCAGGGCGCCGCTCGGGGCATCGGCGACCTGGAGCGCTTCGGTATGGCCTTCGCCCGGGAGGAGGACGGCCGGATCTCCCAGCGTTTCTTCGGCGCGCACAAGTTCCGGCGAACCGCGTTTGCCGGCGACTACACCGGCCTGGAGATCCAGCGCACGCTGATCCGGCGCGCGGACCAGCTGAACGTTCCGGTGCTCGACGGCGTCTACATCACCCGGCTTCTGGTCCACGACGGCGCCGTCTTCGGCGCCTACGGCTTCGACCTCACCCATGGCACCCGGTACCTGATCCACGCCGACGCCGTCATCCTCGCCGCGGGCGGCCACACCCGCATCTGGCGGCGGACCTCCTCGCGTCGCGACGAGAACACAGGCGACTCGTTCCGCCTGGCCGTGGAGGCCGGCGCACGCCTGCGCGACCCCGAACTGGTCCAGTTCCACCCGTCCGGAATCATCGAACCGGAGAACGCGGCCGGCACTCTCGTCAGCGAGGCCGCACGCGGTGAAGGCGGCATCCTGCGCAACGCCCTCGGGGAACGGTTCATGAACCGCTACGACCCCGTCCGCATGGAGCTGTCCACCCGCGACCGCGTCGCCCTGGCCTCCTACACGGAGATCAAGGAGGGGCGCGGCACTCCCAAGGGCGGAGTATGGCTCGACGTCTCCCATCTGCCCCGGCAGACGATCATGACGCGGCTCCCCCGCGTCTACCAGACCCTGCTGGACCTCCAGATGCTGGACATCACCCGCGACCCCATCGAGATCGCGCCCACCGCGCACTACTCGATGGGCGGGGTATGGGTGCGTCCCGAGGACCACAGCACCGACGTACGCGGCCTGTACGCCATCGGCGAGGCGTCCAGCGGCCTGCACGGTGCCAACCGCCTGGGCGGGAACAGCCTCATCGAGCTGCTGGTCATCGGCCGTCTCACGGGCCGGGCGGCCGCCGCCTACTCGCAGTCCCTGACCGCCCAGCCACGCTCGGCGTCGGCGATCGCGGCCGCCCGCGCGGAGATCGACGAGCTGCTCGCGGCCGACGGGCCGGAGAACGTACGCGCCCTGCAGCGCGCCATCCGCAACACCATGACCGAGCACGCGGGAGTCGTACGCGACGAGGCAGGCCTGCGCGCCGGCCTGGCGGAGCTCGCGACCATCGAGAAGCGGATGGAGGACGTCGGTGTCCACCCGGACATCGCCGGCTTCCAGGACCTCGCCCACGCCTTCGATCTCAAGTCCGCCGCGCTGGCCGCCCGGGCCACCCTCGAAGCGGCGCTGGAGCGCCGCGAGACCCGCGGCTGCCACAACCGCAGCGACCACCCCCACCTGGACCCCGCCCAGCAGGTCAACCTCGTGTGGTCGCCCACGACCGGTATCACCCGCGAGAGTATTCCGGCCATCCCCGACGAGATCTCCTCGCTGATGACAGAGGTCTCAACCGACGGAAAGCTCGCCGAATAACCTCGCGCAACGCTGCGAAGCATGCACTGACGCGACCGGGTGAACAGCCTCACCTTCGCGGGCGGGGCTCTGATCAGCGACAAGGTGAAGCTGATTCTCGACATCCGCGCTGTGCGACTTGACCAGGTAGAAGGCGCAGAGGCCGAGCAACGCCTGCCGGCGTATCCAGCGCGCTTCGCCCAGAGCACGTGGCACGCGACGGGCGGATGAAAGCCATCTCCGCGGTTCTGCGGCGGCCTCCTTCCAGTTGAGCGGCCGAACGGAGCGTAGCCGTCCGGCACTCGGCCGACCCCAACCGGCCGGTGTCCTCAACCACAACACGACCGCTGAGGCGTTCCCGGACCCGCCGGCAAGGTCTTCCATCGGCCTCCAGGTCACGAGCGGCGGCCGACTCCTGGCATGGCCAAACCTGCATGTGCTGGTGATGTCGGCGAGGCCGCCGTCTTCGACACGGCGGTGGCAGTCGTCGTCGGAGCAGAGGCGGTGTTCGACGGGTCATGGGAGTGCATGGCCTGGAGCAGAAGGGCATATGTCACAAATTCGACCGCTTCCCGGTCATAAGTATCGGAGCGGGCAAGAGCGCCCGCCGACCCAAGGAGCGCAGTGATGACACATCCCGTTCTCGAACCTGAGGCTCAAGAATTCGCAGACGCCACGGCAAGCCCGCCGTTCCTGTACGAGCTGGGCCCGGAGGGCGCCCGGAAGGTCCTGGACGAGCTACAGGCGGCGCCGGTGCCGAAGCTCGACGTGGAGGAGAAGTGGGTCAAGGTGCCCGCCGAGGTGGGTGATGTGCGGGTACGCATCGTCAAACCGGTCGGCAGCCAGGGCACACTGCCGGCCGTGCTCTACATGCACGGCGGGGGCTGGGTCCTGGGCAACGCCGGCACTCATGACCGTCTGGTGCGTGAGCTGGCCGTGGGGGCGAATGTCGCCATCGTGTTCGTCGAGTACGACCGTTCACCCGAGGCCAGGTACCCGGTCGCCATCGAGCAGGCCTACGCGGCTGCTCGGTGGATCACCGCGAAGGGCGCCGGGGAAGGCCTGGACGCCTCCCGCCTGGCGGTGGCCGGCGATTCCGTCGGCGGCAACATGGCCGCTGCACTGACCCACCTGGCCAAGCAGCGCGGCGACGTGACCTTCGTGCACCAGTCGCTGTACTACCCGGTCACGGACGCGGCCCAGGACACCGACAGCTACCGCGAGTTCGCCAACGGGCCCTTCCTCACAGCAAAGGGCATGGCCTGGTTCTGGGACTGCTACACCACCGATCCCGCGCAGCGCGCGGAGATCACCGCCTCCCCGCTGCGGGCGAGCCTGCACCAACTGGAGGGGCTGCCGCCCGCGCTGGTCATCGTCGACGAGAACGACGTACTGCGGGACGAGGGAGAGGCCTACGCCCGTAAGCTGACACAAGCCGGCGTTTCCACCACCAGCATCCGCTACAACGGCATCATCCACGACTTCATGATGCTCAACCCCATCCGGCCCACCCGCGCCGCGAGCGCCGCGACAGAGCAGGCGATTCGCGCCCTGCGCGCCGCACTGCACGCCGACTGAGATCTGCCACGGCTGAATTGCCGCAGCCGAGGACCAGCAGCCTCTGCATCCGCAACCGTGGTACCCGTGGACCTGGGCTTGAAGGCCGCGAGCGATGACCGGTCCCGGCCGCCCGTGCTGATCGGCCCCGTCCCTACCCGACGAGCGCCGACGGACACGATGAACACCTGAGGTGTTGCCGCGATCAGAGCGGTCGCCCGGCACCCGGCCGATCCACGCACGGGAAGCCCGATCGATTCACTGATCCGAGTCGATCCGCGGCGACAGCGCGCTGTCGCGACAAACGCCGCTCCGGCTTTCCGGAAGCGGCAGAAATTCAGTCCCTGCCTCGAAGGGGCCTTTCATGAACCGTCGTTCTCTGCACCGACGCACCCGCACTCCGCTCGCCGTCCTGGCTACGGCGAGCGTCGGAGCCGCTCTCCTCATCACCGCGGCCCGCGCGCGCTGATCATCCGGCACCTGCCGGGCGAGGGCGACCTGGCCGTCAGAAGGGGTACCTCTCTCCGGAGCGGTACCCCTTCCGCATGACCTCGCCTCACCCCGGCCCTCGGATGTCCCACCTCTGACCAGCGCGTGCAGCCCGGTAAGTGGCGAGACCGCTCAGCGCTCACCGGCCGGCCCCGGCCACAACGCCCGCACCGCGTCAGGCACCTCGGCCACAACAGCCGGATCGAGCAGGGCCACTTGGAGGATGTAGCCGGGGAGGATGGAGAGCATCGTCGAGGCGATCGCCTCGGCCGTCACGTTCGCGGGCAGACCGCCGCGTTCCTGGTGGTCACGGACCAGGGTGACCAGATTGGCGCGGATGCGGCCCATGAGGTGGTCGAGCTTGCCCGCCAGCGAGCGGTTGCGCATGGCCTCTCCCCAGACCAGAACCGCTAGGCCGGCCACGTCTTCCTCGACGGACTTCGCCCGAATCACATCGAGCAGTTCCGCCATGACCGCCCCCATGGACTGGCCCTGCCGGTTCGTGGCGACGGCGAGCGTGATGTCGAGGACATCGCGCATGTTCTCCTCGGCGATCGCGAGGATCATCTCGTCCTTGCTGGTGAAGTATCGATACACCGCACCCGCGGACAGCCCCGCCTCCGCGAACAGGTCCTGCATGGAAGTGGAGTGGAACCCGTCACGGAGGAAACAACGGCGCGCCGCGTCCAGGATCTGCTCGCGGCGGGCGTCCATGTGCTGCTGGGTGACCTTGGGCATGAGGCCAGCCTAGCAAAGAAAACGAACATTCGTGTTGACGTCCACCCGCGCGCAGGCCAAACTGAGGTCCAAGAAAAACGATCATTCTTTTTTGCGAGAAGAGTGAGCTGTGAGGAACCCCTTGTCAGGACACCAGGCATGGCGGGAAGTAGCCATTGCCGCCATCGTGCTGCCCATAGTGATCACTCTGGCGGTGATGGCGTTCGCCTGGCCGGCGGGGCGGATCTCGCCACGCGACGTCCCGGTCGGGATCGTGGGCACCGGACCGGCCAGTCAGCACGCGGTGGAGGGACTGACCCGTGGGAAGCCCGGCGCGTTCGACTTCCGCCTCTATCCCGACCAGCAGGCCGCGCGGTCGGCGATCAAGCACCGGGATGTCTACGGCGCCTTCGCCATCTCCGGCCACAGCATCACCGTACTGAAGGCCACCGCCGCCAGCCCCTCCGTGGCCCAGCTTCTGACCGATGTCGGACAGCAGTTGGCCGACCAGGCCACCCGGCAGATCGCCCAGCAGAAAGCCGCCCTGACCAAGGCGGACGGCGCACAGTCCCCGGCGAAGGCCCACAAGCAAGCAGCCGCCCGGCAAAGGGCCGCCAAGCAGGGGGCCGCCGGTGCCGACTCCTCGGTGAGGATCCTCGTGAAGGCGGTCGACGTGGTGCCCGTCGCCGCCGAGGACCCCCGGGGCGTGGTGTTCAGCTCATCGGTCTTCCCGCTCACGATCTGCGGCATCATGATCGGAGCATTTGTCACGATGGCTCGCGGCCTGGCCCGCCCGCGGCACCGCCTGCTGACGCTTCTCGTCGCATGCGCCGTCGCGGCCCTGGGCATCTACCTCGTGGCCCAGGGTTTCCTCGGGGCGCTGCCTCATAATCACGTGGCCACGTGGGCGATTCTGTCCCTCGACCTGCTCTCCATCAGCGCCACCGCTGCCGGCGTGATCCGACTCCTCGGGCCGGCGGGCCTCGGGCTCAGCGCCGCGCTCATGGTCTTCGTCGGAAACGCCTTCTCCGGCGCCACCTCCGCTCCGGAGATGCTCCCCAAGGGCGTGGACCACGTCGGCCAGTGGCTGCCCCCCGGCGCCGGAGCCAGCCTGCTTCGCGACACCACGTATTTCGACGGCAACGCCGACGCTGGCCACCTTGCCGTCCTCGCTCTGTGGACCGTCTGCGGGCTCACAGCAGTCATGTGCGGCCACTGGGTCATCAGGGAAGCCCGCGGTACGAAGACCGGTGCGACGACTTCCGGGGAGTTGCTCCCGGCCTTGCCGGGGTCCGGCGCCGCTCTGCCGGCTCGGCGTCACGCGCACGCCCACGCCCGTCGCCATGACGGTGACGACTGATACTGCACGCTTCCTGCGCGCGATCAGGCCCCGGCAGTCAAGGACTTCGGCTCGGTGTCGAAGGTGAACGAGGCGCTGGCGCACGGCTGCTCCCCGGCCTTCATCGTCTCTGACGCCGTGTTCCCTGCCGGGACGGATCGCGGTCTGGCTGTCAACGCGTGCCCGGCAGCACACCGAGGGCGCGGCCGTCCGCATGAGCCGACATCACGAAGGTGCGCCCCCTCCGCGGGGCCGCACCGACACCCAAGAGCGCGGCCCTGCGGACACCCGGGCCGACTTTCGGTACGACCACGACCACGGAGTACTGCGCGAGGTTGTTGTGCCGCGATGCCTCGCGCCGTACCAGAGCGGACACACACCATGCCTACCCCACAACACCCGCAGCCCGCACGCCGGTCCGACCATCTGCAGTCGGCCGACACCTCTCCGGCCATCGCCCGGGCCTTCGCTCTGCTCAGCAGACGCTGGAACGGCCTGATCCTCATGGCTCTGGCCAAAGGCCCGGCCGACCTCGCACAGATTCGCGCGCGCGTACCCGGCATCAGCGACCGCATGCTCACCCAGCGCCTCCAGGAACTGACCGCGATCGGCCTGGTCGCCGAGGACATCCGGCCCACACTGTCATCGCGAACCCGTTACGCGCTCTCCGCGCACGGCAAGGCCTTCCTCATCCCCCTGGCCGTCTTGTTCTTGTGGGCGGAGGACCACCTTCCGGCGAGCAGTTCGTCGGCATCGGACCAACCGGCCACGCCAGACCGCTGACCTCCTTTCCGCCCCGGTAGGGGGAGCTGGAGCTGGGCGCGTGAGGCGTCTGCCTGACGGCGGACCAGGGAGTCGACGTGCCGGGCGTCCCAGCACTACTGCCACCCATGCCATTTGGTGAATATTGTTACGTTCTGCGATCCACCGGCTGTCAAGAGGGGAGGCATGGAGAGCGGATAAGGGAGGTTGATGATCTTGGACGTCTACGAGGCAGTCACAAGCCGACGAGCGGTACGTGGATTCATCGACCGGCCCGTCTCCAGGGAGGTACTGGAACGGGTGCTGTCCGCCGCGGCCTGGGCGCCGTCCGGGTCGAACCTCCAGCCCTGGCACGTCTACGTGCTGACCGGCCGACCACTGAGCGAACTCAAGGAGCTCGCCGGCGGGCGCGTGGCCGCATCCGATCCCTGGGACGAGCGGGAGTACGAGATGTACCCGGATGCACTCCACTCCCCGTACCGCGAGCGCCGATCCGCCTTCGGCGCGGAGCGCTACAGCGCACTCGGCATCGCGCGCGAGGACTGGGAGGCACGTCAGAGGGCCGCTTCCGCGAACTGGAACTGCTTCGGCGCGCCCGCCGCCCTGTTCTGCTACATCGACCGAGGTCTGGGCCGGCCCCAGTGGTCCGACGTAGGCATGTATCTACAGACCGTGATGCTGCTGCTCCGCGCCGAAGGCCTGCACAGCTGCCCGCAGATGGCGTGGTCGGTGTATCGCAAGACCGTCGCGGAGGTCCTGTCACCCCCGGACGACCTCATCCTCTTCTGCGGCATGTCGATCGGATTCGAAGACGCCGCGGTGCCCTACACCCGTACAGGCCGAGCACCGCTCGACGAGACGGTCACGTTCGTCGATGACTAGGGCCTGGCGTTTGGATCATGCCGGCGTCGCGGGCCACGGCCGCTGCCCCGGTGAGTCGAAGACCGACGCCCGCGACGCGTTCGTCATCGCCGACGGCGCCCGCGCCATGGCGCACACCCTTGGCGGACCGGCATCGGGCGACGAGACCGTTGCCGAGCTGAACATGCTCCTGGGCTTCGACGACAGCTTCAGGAAGCGATGCCCCGCTTGTCCATGGCGTCCTCGACTATGCGCAGCCCGTCCATGCCCGGCAGCTTCGCGATGTGCGAGTCGACGTCGCGGATGAGTCTGCGGCCCTCGGAGCCCGCGAAGAGGTGAGTCATGACGTGCGTGACCTCGGCGTCGGGCATGACGCCCGAGCCGACCGGGCCCCAGGACCTTTCGAGCGCGAACCGGGCGATCACGCGGGCCTTCTTGCTGGCCGCGAGCCGGTCACGCGCCTGCGATGCGTAGAACGCGACGTGCTTCGTCTCCTGCCGCGCGATCCGCCTCAGCAGCGGTACCAGCACGGGGTGACTCTCCAGCGCCGCGAGCCGGTGGTACGCCGCTGTCGCCGACCACTCGTTCGCCGCACCCCACGCCATGTGGACGGCGACGAAGTCGTTTCCGACCAGCCGGCCTATCGCCGTCAGCTTCACCGGCGCCAAGCGGTCTCTCCAGCCGAGCTTCAGACGGGTCGCCTTGAGCTCGTCGAAGTCGACTCGGAGGCCGTGGCGCTCCAGCACGGCCGCGAGCGCTTCGCCGTGCCAGAACTCCTCGCGGTTCCACATCGTCATGAAAGCGCCCACCGCGGGCTCGTTGTGAGACGGGGTCGTCAGCAGGTTACGCATGTAGCAGACCGTGTGGTACTCGATGTCGCACATGTAGCGCAGCGTGCGCAACGTCTCCTCGGGCAGCGGGTTGCGCTCGAACTCGTCGAAGTCGAGGTCGGCCCACTGCACGCCGGTGGAGTTCTTCGTGTACTTGTCCATGTCGAAAGCCATCAGTCACTCTTCTCGTCAGTGCGCGCCGGAATCGTCGCCCGTGCCGCGATGACGTCGCGGCGCACACCCGAACCGCCGCTCTTCCAGCGGTGGATGTTCCAGCTCCTCCTGTGCGACTCGCGCGCCAGTCCGGCGTCGGGGTTGATCGCCGAGGGCTTGCCCAGCAGCGACAGCCACGGCAGGTCGGAGTGGCTGTCGCCGTAGCCGTAGGAGGCCGCGAGGTCGTAGCCGCCCTCCTCGGCGTACCGCTGGAGCCATGCGGCCCTCGCCTCGTCGACGAGCGGCGGCTTCGCGAGGTAGCCGGTGAGCACACCGTCCTTCACGTGCATGGAACTTCCGACGACCTCGTCGAACAGGTCGGCGAGCGGAGCGGCGAGAAGGCCGATGGAGCCGGTGACCAGGACGGTGCGGTGACCCGCCGCACGGTGCTCGCGGATGCGGGCCAGGGCGTCCGCGCTCGTGTGCCGCAGCATCGTGTCGGCGTAGCCGCGCCGCACGACCTCCTCAAGACGGGTGATGGGCATACCGCGGTAGCGGCGCAGGAACGCACGGATGAACTCGCCGCGGTCACGCTTCTCGGTGCGGAGGTAGCCGGGCAGCGAGGCGAGCAGGTCCGCCGCCTCCTTCGGCCAGGCCGCCTTGCGGAAACCCGAGGTACGCACCCAGAGGTACTGCTCGACGATGTTGGAGTCGACGACGGTCCGTTCGAGGTCGAAGACCGCGAGTACGTCGGTACGCTGCGGCAGTTCGCGCCTCGGGCGGGCGTTCGCCGGCCGGGCGGCCGCGGCCTTCCGGCGACGGTAGGCCGCTGTCAGCTCGCTGATGGCGGGGAGATGCACCTTCTGCAGGTACTCCTCCCAGTCGATCCGCTCCACATCGAAGCCACGGTCCTCACGCTCCTCGGCCGGAAGCGCGTTGTTCAGCGCGCGGGCGTTGCGGTCGTCGAAGATGATCTCGGTCTGCGCATACGCGCGGTAGAGGTCGGTGAAGTTGCTGAGGGTGGCGATGCCGGCGCGCAGCCTGGCGTTCTCGGTCGCGAGAGCGCGCTTGCGCCCGTCGTTCGGCATCAGCCGCAGAGCGGCGTCCCGCAGGTCGGCCTTCCTCTTCGCGAGCAGAAGACCTCGGTTGAACCTGCGCTCGCCCGAGAACTTCCAGGTCGGTACTTCGACGAATCCGTCGCCCTTGGGCAGCGGGTGCCGGGTGTAGTAGTCGCGTACGTTCTCGTACATGCGGTGGAAAGGCAGCGGGTTCGACGCGCCCGAGGCGATGTGGAAGTACTTCGGCTCGTCGACGGGGGTCGGGTCGGCCGCCGCGGCGAGGATGGCGTTGACGACGAAGTCGACGGGGATCACATCGAGGATCGAGTCGGGCAGCCCCGGGAAGTCCGGCAGCTGGCCGCGGCCGTAGGCGAAGATCAGCGGATCAGCGACCTTGAAGCCGTCGATCCAGCCGGGGAACGGATGCTGGAGGGCGCTCTCGATGATCGAGGGCCGGACCACCGAAAGCCGGTGTCCGACCTCGCCCCAGAGGTCTTCCGCGGCACGTTCGGCGAGCGCCTTCGTCAGCGTGTAGACGTCGGTCCACCCCAGACTCTGCGCGCGCCTGCGGCCGGCGGCGACGAGTTGGGAACGCACCCACTCGCGCCGCGCGTCCTCGCTCGCGCGGGCCGCCGCGATCGGGCCCTCCTTGCCGTGGCTGGCACGGGCGCGGGACATGAACCGCTCGAGCATCGCCGGCTCCCGCGAGGTGAGTTCGGTGCGCTCGTGGGTCCGTGTCGCCAGGGTCCACTCGGTGTGCCAGTCGACGTCGTGCTCGAGCTTGGCCTCGGGCACCACACCGCGACGCAGTCCCCCGACGTAGCAGGTCGACACGTGGACGACGTGCGGGTCGGATCCGGAGGCGAGCAGGGCCTCGTAGAGGCTCACGGTGCCGTTGACGTTCGTGTCGAACGCCTCGTGGATGGGCGGGTCGAACGAGACGGTCGACGCCGAGTGGATGACGACGTCGAGGTGGGAAGGCAGCTCGGGAATGCCGGTCATGCTGCCGTCGAGCACGGTGATCCGCTCACGGACGACGCGCTCGGCCTCTTCGGCCCCCACAGCGTCCCGCCAGCGCTCGAACACGGGTTTGCGCAGCAGCTGCTGGAGCCGGTCCTGCCCGGTCTGGCTGCCCTTCCCGCGTACGAGGAGCGAGATGTGGGTGGCGGGGTGATCGGTGAGCAGCCGTTCAAGCACGGCCTGTCCGACGAAGCCGGTCGCGCCGGTCAGCAGGACGTGCGCGGTGCCGAGTTCGGTCTTCGCGTTGTGCGGTTTCACGGAAGGAGCCTCGATTCCACGGTGGCTGCGACACCGGGACGGATGCCGGGGAGCGCGGCGACCCTCGCGCGGATACGGCCTGCCTCGGCCCGTCCGCTCTGGTCGCCGAAGACATGGCGTTCGAAGAAGGCACGCTCGTGACTTGAGCGGTCGACCGAGCCGAGCGGCCAGGCGGCGTGCCGGAGGGCGCGACGGGTGAGGCGCTGGGCGCGGGCCGAGCGTCCAAGTCGCCGCTCCGCCTCCTCGGCGAGGAAGCGGATGTGGCGATGCTTGATCTCCACCACGGGGTTGATGACCGACGCCATCGCGGGGGACGCGCCGGCCAGACGCCGGTAGGCCGCCTGCGTGATCCATTCGTCCACGAGGACCGTCGTCACGTGTTCGGCGACGATCTGCGTACCGGTGATGTTGGCGATGAGGGAGCGAAGGAGCGGGCCACGGCGCTCGCGGCGCTCCGCCAGTACCCACCGTGCCGGACCGGCGCTCGACGGCAGGTCGCGGGTGGCGGGCGAAGCGTCCAGGACGGCGTCGAGGGTGTCGGCGATCCAGAACCTCTCGAACATCCATGTGGTGAGGAACGCGGTGACCCGGGCGTCCTGGTGGGTCGCCGTGACGAGGAGGTCGCGTACGCGGTGCAGCGTCGCGCGTTCCAGGTCGCGCAGCGCGCGGACGAGCCGGACGGATTCGGCGTCGAGCGGCTCTTCGGTGAGCGGCCCGAGGTCGAGCGTTCCGCGGTGGTTGCCGTGTGCCGTACGCGCGAACTCACGTACGTCGAAGCCCGCTGTCTCGGGCGGCGCGGTCGTCGTCTCGTTGTCTGAGTTCATGCACGGACTTTCTGGGCGGGAGCGGGGGTGTCTCTGAAGAAGCCCCGGAGCGCGCGAAAAGCCGTCGGGGGCCGCCACGTGAGACCGGGCAACCGGCGTATGTGTGACACATGGCTTGGTTGCGCATGGAGGCGGACGGTGCGGCTGACGGGATGTTCCGGAGCAGACCGGCCGACCATGGCGGCCGGACCGCAACCGGGGCGTTGAGCGATTCCTGAGTCCGCATGAGCGTGTGCGGAAGCTCGTGTCACAAGACGGATGTGTGCCCGGTCTAACGGAATGAGCCGCGAACGAAAGGTGTGTCATGCGCGAGGACTCAGCCGTCGGCTGCCGCACGACCGTAGCGATTCACCTGGGCCGGGCTCGTCGGACATCGCATACGGAAGCCTTTTCGGACCTTCAAGTTCCCATGCGGAAGCGGGTTGTCGACCAGGTGGCTCGGAAGGCCTGCGAGCGGGGAGCGCGGATGTCGGGTGGACGGCATGTGAAACCGTGCTGAGCCGTATGCGGGTCGCACTGGTCACCGGTGCCACGTCGGGTATCGGCGCAGCGTTCGCCCGCGCTCTGGCAGACCGCGGATGGGACCTTGTCCTGGTGGCGCGCGACAGGGAGCGGCTCGGCCGGATGGCGGTCGAACTCGAATCCCGGGGCCGTGCTGTGGAGGTGCTGCCCGCCGACCTGTCCGATCGTGCCGACGTCGACCGTGTCGCCGCCCGGCTGGAGGACCCCGCCCGTCCGGTGGACATGCTCGTGAACAACGCCGGTTTCGGCATGCACGCACCGATCACCTCGGCCGACATCGCCCCGCACGACCGGGCGATCGAGGTCATGGGGCGTGCGGTGCTGGTGCTCGCCGGCGCCGCCGGACGGGCCATGCGCGAACGCGGGCACGGTGCGATCGTCAATGTGTCGAGCACGGCCGGGTTCGTCACCATGGGGAGTTATTCGGCCGTCAAGGCCTTCGTGACCTCGCTCACCGAGGCACTGGCGAACGAGCTCCATGGCACGGGCGTCACCGTGACGGCGCTCTGTCCGGGCTGGGTCCGCACGGAATTCCACACGCGGGCCGGAATCCGGTCGTCGAGCATTCCGAACTTCCTCTGGCTCGACGCCCGGCGACTCGTCGAGACGAGTCTGCGCGACGTGCGCCGCGGACGGGTGATCTCCCTGCCGAGCTTCCGGTACCGGCTGCTCATCTGGTTCACACGTCATCTTCCGCGCCGCACGGTGCGGTGGATCTCGCGACGGATCTCGTCCAGCCGCAACGGCAGTCTCACTCACTGAAAGAATCAGTGCGGGCGAGCCCGCACGGGAAGGAAGCGGATGCCTGCGACGGTGCGCGACCGTTTCACGTCACGCTCTCACGCTGCGGCGCGTTTCGTCGCGGAGCGGGGGCTGCTGAAGCCCGTCGTCTGGAGCGTGACCAGCGTCACGGTACTTGGGCGCGAGCGCTTGGCGAACGTCGAGGACGCATATGCCGTCGTCGCCAATCACACCTCGCACCTCGACACGCCACTCATCATGGGCGCGCTGCCCCGCCGGCTGGCGCGCTACCTCGCGGTGGGAGCCGCCGCCGACTACTTCTTCGACGTGTGGCGGCGGCGCGGCCTCACGGCTCTCTTCTTCAACGCCTTCCCGGTCGACCGCACCGGAAGGAACACGCGCAGAGTGAGCGCCAAGGCCCTGCTGAACCGGGGAGTGCCGCTCCTGATCTATCCCGAAGGCACCCGCTCGCGTGACGGATCGCTCGGGGCTTTCAAGCCGGGGGCGGCGGCGCTCGCCTCGTCGGCCGAGGTGCCGGTGCTCCCCGTCGCCGTCATCGGCGCGCATGCGGCACATCCTCGCGGATCGAACTGGCCGAAACCGGGCCGCCTGCCGGTCGGGGTCGTCTTCGGCGAACCGCTCACTGCCCAACCCGGCGAGTTGCGGAGCGAGTTCACCGAGCGCATCCGCTCGGCGATCGCCGCCCTGGCCGAGGAGCACTCCGACCGCATCCTCGGCGCGGATGCCACCTCACGTCGTGTACTCGAAGGAGACCGTTCATGACCGAACCCACCCGCCGCACCGACGCGGTGCACACCGGTGCGGTGAAACACATGAAGTGGTGGGGCTGGGGTGTGGACGGTGTCGGCTTCCGGCACGAGGACAAACCTGGCTTCGCGCCGTTCGTGCAGAAGGCCATCGGTCTCGATCTCTGGGCGGCCGAGCGCACCGAACAGTCCGACTTCTCGCAGCTGAAGGTGGAGCCCTCGACGGCACCCGAGGAGTTCGTGACGGCTCTGAGCGGCATCGTGGGAGCCGGGTACACCGCCGTCGACGACCTGTCCCGGGTCGTCCACACGTACGGCAAGAGCCTGCGTGACCTGGTCCGCATCCGGACCGGCGAGATCGCGCGCACTCCCGATGTGGTCGTCTACCCGGCCGACGAGGCGGAGGTGCGACGTGTCGTCGACACGGCCGTCGAGGCGGACGCCGTGATCATCCCTTTCGGGGGCGGCAGCAATATCGCGGGCAGCCTTGAACCGCACCCGGACGAGTCACGGGTGGTCGTCTCACTCGACCTCGGCCGCCTCGACCGGGTGCTGGAGATCGACGCCGACTCCGGCCTGGCGCGCATCCAGGCCGGGGCGCTGGGCCCCGGTCTCGAGGCCCAACTCAACCGGGACGGCTGGACGATGGGACACTTTCCCGACTCGTTCACCCACTCGACACTCGGCGGGTGGGTCGCCACGCGCTCGTCCGGCATGCAGTCGGACAAGTACGGCGACATCGCGGACATCGTCAAGGGGCTGCGTGTCGTACGGGCCGGCGGGGTCCTCGTGATCCGTGCCGTTCCGAGCGCGTCGACCGGGCCGAGCGTGCGGGAGATGGTGGTGGGCTCGGAGGGGCGGCTCGGCGTCATCACCGAGGTCACGGCGCAGGTGCACCGGCTCCCCGAGAAGCGGGCCATCTACGCCTACTTCTTCAAGAACCTCGATCACGGCCTCGCCGCGATGCAGGAGATCGCCGAGAGCGATGTCTCGCCCTCGGTCACCCGTATCTCGGACGCGCACGAGACGGGCTTCTCCCTGGCGACGAGCAAGGAGTCGAAGGGCATTCAGAAGAAGGTACAGGCCGGCCTCATGGCGTATCTCAGGAGACGTGGCTGGAACCTCGACGAGATGTGCCTCTCCTTCATCGGCTTCGAGGGCGGCGCGGCGCACGCGAAACGGCAGAAGTCGCTCGTCGACCGGATGGTGCGCAGGCATCAGGGCATCGGCGTCGGCAAGGGACCCGGTGCGCTCTACGACCAGAAGAAGTTCGACACGCCGTACATCCGCGACTTCCTGCTCGACCGCGGTGCCGCCGGCGACGTGAGCGAGACCGCCGGTCCGTGGTCGAAGCTGCGTGGCATCCACGCGGCGGTCTACGAGGCGGCCGACCGCGCCTACGAGAAGATCGGCCACAAGGGCTGGACCATGTCGCACCTGTCGCACTCGTACCACTCGGGAGCCTGCCTCTACTTCACTTTCGCCTTCGCGTTCGGCGACGATCCGCTCGGCGAGTACGACACCGTCAAGCGCGCCATCCAGCAGGCGTTCGTCGACGCCGGCGGCACGATCTCGCACCACCACGGGGTGGGCCTGGAGCACGCGCCGTGGTTGGCGGAGGACATCTCGACGCAGGGCGTCGCGATCATGTCGGGCCTCCTCGACGCCGCCGACCCTGGCCGCAACTTCAACCCGCGCAAGATCGTGGTCTGAGCGCGGCGGTCCGCGGACCCGCGCGCGTGGCCGGTGCGCGGACACGGAGACGAGAAACCGTGACCGCATTCCAGGTCCTCGTGTCGAGCGACGAATCCCGGAGATTTTCATTGCCATGGCTACGGAACAACGCGACCACGCAACGCATTGGCGCGAACAGGGAGCCTGCGTGCGCATCGACCCCGACCTGTTCTTCCCCATAGGAGACGGCGTCCTGACGCACGTTCAGACCGCCGAGGCCAAGGCCGTCTGCCGCCGTTGCCCGGTCATGGAGCAGTGTCTCGACTGGGCCATGCGGGTCGGGCAGGTGGAGGGCATCTGGGGTGGAAAGACGGAGAGCGAACGCCGCCTTGCCGCCGTGCGTGTCACATCCGTGCCTCCTGCCCGGTCATATGGGTGGCGGCAGTCATGAGCCTGCTCGCCCAAGGAGTGCGGCCACCAGGAAGACCTTGCGCAGGACGCCAGAAAGGCTGACGTCTCAGTTTTCCTACACGCACGCAGAACACGGATGGAAACAGAATTGGCGCCCCGCCCGCCAGGTCAGGAAACGTGGAATCCGTAAGGCCAAGAGCGTCCCTTTTCGGGCCGGATGAGGAATGGTTGCAGGGGCATGGACGATCAGAGTCGAAAAAAGGAAGCAGGCGAAGGAGGCGGCGGGGAGAGGATTGCCCGCTGGGCAGACGAGCGCCTGGGCCCGTACAGCCTGATCCGGGCCAAAGCGCGTAGAGCTTTCCCGGACCACTGGTCTTTCCTGTTGGGCGAGATCTGTCTGTACAGTTTCATCGTCATTGTCGTGACAGGAGTCTATCTGACCCTGTACTTCCATCCGTCGATGAAAGAGGTGCAGTACCACGGCAGTTACCTGCCGTTGCGGGGGCAGGAGGTGTCGGAGGCGTTCGACTCGACCATGCACCTCTCCTTCGACGTCCGGGGCGGCCTGTTGATCCGACAGGCCCATCACTGGGCGGCCCTGGTGTTCATCGGGGCCATGCTGGTCCACATGCTGCGCGTGTTCTTCACCGGCGCCTTCCGCAAGCCCCGCGAATTCCAGTGGCTGTTCGGGTTCCTGCTGCTGGTCCTCGGAATGTTCGGAGGGCTGACCGGATACGACCTGCCGGATGACCTGCTCTCCGGAACCGGGCTCGCCGTCGTGAACGGAACGATCCTTTCCATACCGATCGTCGGAACCTACCTCTCGATGTTTCTCTTCGGAGGCGAGTTCCCGGGCGGTGAACTGGTGGCGCGCTTCAACGCAATCCATGTTCTGATCATCCCTGCCCTCATGGTGGGACTGCTCGTCGCCCATCTGCTCCTTCTGCTCCACCACAGGCACACGCAGTATCCAGGCCCGGGACGGAGCAACAGGAATGTCGTGGGCCTACCGCTCAAGGTGCGGGCGGTGAAGTCCGCGGGCCTCTTCTTGCTGGTCGCCGGTGCCATCCTCGCCATCGCCGCAGTCGCGCAGATCAATCCCATCTGGCTGTACGGCCCCTACCGTGCCGACCAGGTCTCGGCCGGATCGCAGCCCGACTGGTACATGGGCGTGGCGGACGGACTGCTGCGCGTCATGCCAGGCTGGGAAATCGACTTCTGGGGCCACACTCTTGCACTGGACAACCTGATTCCGCTGGCGGCAGGCGTCGGCCTCTTCCTGGTCATGGGCGCGTATCCGTTTATCGAGTCCTGGGTGACTGGGGACGATCGCGAGCAGCACCTTCTGGACAGACCGCGCAACCGCCCCGTGCGAACTGCACTCGGTGTCGCATGGATCGGCTTCTATCTGGTGTCGCTCATCGGCGCCGCGAACGACATCATCGCCACCCGCTTCCATGTCTCCGTCGAATCAGTGACATGGGCGGTCCGTATCGGCCTCTTCGTCGTGCCTCTCGCGGCGTACGCCGTGGCGAAGCGCTGTGCCCTCGGTCTGCAGCGCGGAGATCGCGACAAGGTACTGCACGGCCGAGAGACCGGCGTCCTCAAGCGCTTGCCGCACGGCGAGTTCGTCGAGGTGCACGAGCCGCTCGGCCAGGAGGAACTCAACCTCCTTACCCAGCATGAGCAATACGCGCCGATCGCCCCCGGCTCGAACGGCGACGCGGGGGGACCGGGCGCCGGCACCAGCCTTGCCGGGCGCCTGCGTGTCCGAGTCAGCCGCGCCCTCTACGGCGAAGGCTCGCAGATCCCCAAGCCGACCGCGCAGGAGTACCGGGAGATCGCCGACAGGCACCTGCGCTGAACAGTGCGGCCACCAGTACCTCACCGACATCGCCGGCGCGGTCACCTGGAAGGCCCGCCATCACAAGCACCACTCCACGGTCCATCCAACGACATGAGTCAACCTGCTGGTGCAGGAGAGAGGTTCGTAAGACTGTGCCGAGGACATGTCTCATAGTCGACTTCGGCGGTGTCCTCACGACACCGCTCGATGATGCGGTGCGTAACTTCGAAGCCCGTGAGGGTCTTTCCGAGGGAGCGGTGGAGCAGGCCTGGTTCCGGGACCCGGCGATGGTCGAGTTCACTCACGACCTCGAACGTGGCGGGGCCACTCAGTTCGACTGGAACCGTCGCATGGGCCGAGGCGCTGGGTATCGACAGCACCGACCTTCTGGGCCGGATCTTCGCGGATTCCCGGCTCGATGAATCCATGGTGTCGGTAGTGGCTCGGGCGCGCGCCTCCGGACTGAGGACCGGCCTGTTGTCCAACAGCATGGGCCTGGCGCCGTGGAACATGTATCGCGGCTTCGACATCGACGCGGCCTTCGACGCGGCGCTCATTTCCGAGCAGCACGGACTGCGCAAACCGGAGCCGGCTGTGTACGAGCTCATTCTCAAGATGCTCGAAGTGTCCGGCGAGGAATGCGTCTTCGTCGATGACAACGCGGAGAACCTGCCGCCCGCCGAGGCGCTGGGCATGGCCACTGTCCTGCACCGCGGCGTGGAGCACACCACGACGCGGCTCGAGGCGCTGCTGGGCGTCGGCCTCGGGCCGAGGTCCGTAAGCCTGGAGACTGCTTGACGGCGGAAGCGGCGACGCCGCGAGCCACCTCGCCGCAGCCCGCCGCCCGGCGCTGAGCGAGTCCCGTGCGTAGGCAGTCGTTCGCGGGCGAACCACGTGGTGGTCGCCCCGCACCGCGATGAGGTGTCCGATTCCCGCCGGTCTTGGTCAACCCGGTCCTGACCGGCTGACGAGCGGCAGTCGACCGTCTTGGCCCCGGCCCCGGCACGACACGCCCAACCGGGCTGCGGAACGCTCAGCAGGTTTCTGACGCCGGTCGTCATTCCGCGGCACGGCCGGAAGGACTCCCTGCGCAACGTCCGGACGGCGTTGTCGTCGGACAGGCTGACGGCACGGCATGGCGCGCGACGCGCCGAAGTCCGGCTCAGAGACCAGAGGCTGACCGAATCGCCTTCGGGTTGTAGCTGCCGGACGTGATCTTCACCGTCGGGCCGTCCGCGAAGAGGACGGCCCAGCGCCACGCGTGGGCTCCCGGCCCTCATGTCCCACCTGTGCGGCATGACCCGACGGCGGTGCCCCCTCGTGCTCGCGCGCTCATGGGTGTTTGACAGCTCCGTCACCTATCCACCATGCTTCCATTAATTCATTAGTACAAGCATGGTGGAACCGAGGAAGGCGACGTGATCGACTACCGGATCGACCGTGGCAGCGGCGTGCCGGCCTACGTGCAGATCATCGAGCAGACCGAACGGGCGCTCCGGATGGGTTTTCTGAAGGTCGGGGACAAGCTGCCCACGGCCAAGGAAGTGGTGGCGGCGACGGCCATCAACCCCAACACCGTGCTCCGGGCCTACCGCGACCTGGAGCAGGCCGGCCTGGTCGAACTGCGCCGCGGACTCGGAACCTTCGTGACGCGATCACTCGCCCGGCCCGGCGCGGAGGACGACTCGCCGCTGCGCCGGGAGGTCACCGACTGGGTGGCACGCGCACGGGCCGCGGGCCTGGAGCGGGCCGATGTCCTCGCCATGGTCACCGCGGTCCTGGACGCCTACGACGACGAGCACGACAGCCGCACCCCGGGCGACCGGGAACGGAAGAAGGAGGACGTATGACCGGGCCTGACGCGCCGGCCGCGCTGTGCGCCACGGGACTCGGATTCCGGTACCGGAGGCGGGGCGACTGGGCCCTGCGGGACTGCGAGTTCACCGTGCCCGGCGGTCGCATCGCCGCCCTCGTCGGACGCAACGGCGCCGGCAAGAGCACCCTCCTGCACCTGGCCGGCGGCCTGCTGCGGGCCGACTCCGGGGAACTGCGTGCACAGGGCGCCGTACCCGGTACGTCCGAGGCCCGCGCCCGGGTCGCCCTGCTGACCCAGGACAAGCCGCTCTACCCCCGCTTCACCGTGGCGGACACCCTGCTGATGGGCGCGAAGCTGAACTCCTCGTGGGACCGGACGGCGGCCGAGCGGATCGTCCGCGAGGGCGGTATCCCGCTCGGCGCCCGCGTCGGCGAGCTGTCCCCCGGGCGGCGCACCCGCGTCGCGCTCGCCCTGGCGCTGGGCAAGCGGCCCGAACTCCTGCTTCTCGACGAGCCGTTGGCCGACCTCGATCCCGTGGCCCGAGGCGAGATCATGGCGGAGCTCATGGCCGAGGCCGCCGAGCGCGGCACGAGCATCGTGCTGTCCTCGCACGTCCTGCCCGAGTTGGAGGAGACCTGCGACTGGGTGCTGGTACTGCGCGACGGCCGCGCCGAGTTGAGCGAGGACGCCGAGGCACTGCGCGAGAGTCACGCCGTACTGACCGGACCCGCCGACCGGGCTAACACCCTGACCGGACAGCACACCGTCGTACAGCGCCGTACCGCCGGCAGACAGCTGACCGCCCTGATACGGCAGCAGGGACCACTGCGCGGCGACTGGCATGTCGAACGACCCAGGCTGGAGGACGTCCTGGTCGGCTATCTCCAGGCCGGTGAGCCGGGGCACCCCGCCTCGGGCGAGCGGACGGAGGCGGCGGCGTGAGAGGCTCCCTCTGGCTCGCCTGGCGCCAGCAGCGCGTACCGGCCGGCATCGGTGCGGCCGCCCTGGTCCTGGCCGCGGCCATCGCCGCCTACTGCCGCTCGGGCATGCTGGACGCCCTGCACAGCGGGCTGTTCGACCACTGCGCCACCGGGCCGCTGTTCTGCACCCGGTCCGACACCGGCCAGCTCCTCCTGCTGGACGTCGCGCCGCTGAAGTACCTCGGGGCGCTGAACATCGCCCTGCCCGTCGTCATCGGGGTCTTCTGGGGCACCCCGCTGCTGGGCCGCGACCGGGAACTGGGCACCCACCGCGTGGTCCTCGCCCAGGGCGTGAGCCGCGGTCAGTGGTTCGCCTCCCGGTTCGCCCTGGCCGCGGCGACCACCACCGTCCTCTCCGGCCTGCTCGCGGCAGTGTTCGCGTGGTGGTGGCGGCCGGCCGCCGACCGGAGCTACGGCCTGTTCTGGTACGACGACACCGCCCTGAGCGGCTCGGGCCCCCGCGTCGTCGCGGCCGCCCTGTTCGGCCTGGCGGCCGGCACCCTGCTCGGTCTGCTGGTCCGCAGGGTCCTGGCGGCGATGGGCCTGACCCTGCTGGTGACGGGGGTGATGACGCTCCTGCTGGAGTGGACCCACTGGGCCCGGCTGCTGGTCCCGCCGCACACCTACGTCAGTGCCGGCATCATCCCCAAAGCGCCGATGGGCGAGAAGTGGTCGACCGGCGACTACGGCCTGATCACCGCCTCCGGCCGCCACGACTCCGTGTTCAACTGCCCCTTCCCGTCAGGCGCCCAGCTCAAGGAGTGCATGACGGCGCACGGGTACGTCGCCCGTTTCTACGAAGCCAACCCGGCCGGTGACTACTGGGCCTTCCAGTGGACCGACACCGCCGTCCTCGGCGGCCTGGCCGTCCTGCTCACGGCCGCCACCGTGCTGCTCCTGCGCCGCCGCGTCTGACCACGGCGTCCGCATCGAGGCACATCCGCTTCACCACGTCATCGCCTTCATCCCCCACCGGGATCCCCCTCTTCTGCACGGAGGTTGCTTCATCATGCCCGCCGACGCCAAGTCGCCGAAGAAACTGCGCAGCAACCGCGCCGCCCTCACCCACAAGACCGGTTACGCCCTGCGCCACCCCGGCCGCGTCGGCTACTACCGGGCCGTGATGGCCTCGGACACCCGCCGCAGCCCGGAGGCCGCGGTCGGCAGTCAGACCCACGACCGCTGGCTGGCGCTCGGGCAGATGCAGTTCGACCACCTCGTCGAACACGGGCTGCGCCCCGAAGTGCGCGAGGACTTCTCCTACCGCACCGAGACCCTCCTGGACCTGGCACAGCGGCACGGCCTGCACACGCGGTTCATGGAGGACTGGGAGAAGCGCCCGCACGGCCGGTCGAGGATACGTGTCAGCCGCTCGCCCCTGCCCACCGCCTGAGACGGCCCTGGCTCCGACATGCCGTCCGACATACCGTCCGCCGAACCTCACAGCGGGCAGTCGCGCCTCACCGCGATAGACGGGCTCCGCCTGGTGGCAGCGATGATGGTGGCCGCCTACCACTTCCTGGGCACGCCCACCCCGCACTTCTGGGGCAGGGCCGAGCTCCGGGACTCCGCCCCGCTCCTGCACGAGATCAGCCGCTACGGCTGGCTCGGCGTCGAGTTCTTCTTCCTCATCAGCGGATTCGTGATCTGCATGAGCTGCTGGGGGCGCACTCCCGCACAGTTCGCCGTCTCCCGGATCTCACGGCTCTTCCCGGCCTACTGGTGCGCGGTACTCCTGGTCGTCCTGCTCGTCCTGGTCTCGCGGCTGGGCCATCGGCCCGCCGCCACCCGCATCGACCCCCGTACGGTCCTGGGGAACCTGACGATGGCCCCGGGACCGCTGGGCCTCGATCCGGTCGACGGAGTCAGCTGGACGCTCTGGGTGGAGGCGCGTTTCTACCTGCTGATGGCCGCGTTGCTGGTCTTCGGCCTGTCCTACCGGAGGGTGGTGGCGTTCTGCGGAGTCTGGCTCCTGGCCGGTGTCATCGTCTTTGAACTCCACTCACCGCTGCTCGACGAGTTCGTACTGACCCGGTACACCGGCCTCTTCGTCGCCGGGATCGTGCTCCACCTCATGCACAGGTTCGGACAGAACCTCCTGCTCTGGCTGCTGCTCGGCTTCGCCTGGTGCTACCAACTCACCGTGCTCGAACTGCGGGTGGCCGACCACGCGGCCGTGCCCCCTGGCGAGGGCCGGCCCTCCTGGGCCGTCTGCGCGGTCGTACTCACCCTCTGCCTAGGGCTGCTGGCCCTCGCCGGAATCGGCCCGCTCGCCGGACTGCGATGGCGTTGGCCGGTGACCGCCGGGGCGCTCACCTACCCCTTCTACCTCGTCCACCAGAGCCTCGGCATTCCCCTGGCCAAAGGCCTGATCCGGGCGTTCCCGGGGCTGGGGCCACTGCCCTCGATGGCACTGTCCGTCATCTGCATGCTGGGGCTGTCCCTGCTCGTCCACACCCTGGTGGAACGTCGGCTCGGCCGCCTCCTGAGACATCACCTGACGCTCGACACACACCTGCGGGACCTCACCGCGAAGCCGGCTCTCACCCGCACGCGGTGACCCCGGAACTCCACCGAAGAAAGGGCTCGCATGCTCTTCAGCTCGCGTACCAGACGATCACGCATACTCATCGCCGTCGCGACAGCGGCGGCCGCCGTCCTGGCCGTCGCCGTGACTCTGGCCCTGACGGTCACCACCTACGACCACACCTCGCCACGCGCCGCCCGCGCCAAGGCATCGGGATCGGTGTCCGGAAGCGTCGACTGCCGCAAGGCGAAGTGCGTGGCCCTCAGCTTCGACGGCGGCCCCAGCCCGACGACCCCCAGGCTGCTGGACATCCTCAAGCAGCGGGGTCTGCACGCCACGTTCTTCGTGCAGGGCAAGGGCCATATCTCGAAATACCCCGACATCCTCCGGCGCATCGCGGAAGAGGGGAACGAGATCGGCAATCACACCTGGAATCACAAGAGGTTGACGGACCTCGACGAGGACGACGCCCGTCAGGAGCTGGCCCGGACGCAGGACGCCATCGAGAGGATCACCGGCGTCAAGCCCGTCCTGATGCGTCCGCCGGAGGGCCGTACCAGCCGCAAAGTGGCCAAGGTCTGCCGGGAGCTGGGGCTGGCCCAGGTGCTGTGGAGCGTCACCGCCAAGGACTACGAGACGACCGACTCGGCCCTGATCACCAGGCGGGTGCTCGACCAGACCCACCGCGACGGCATCATCCTGCTGCACGACCTGCACAAGGGGACCGTGCCCGCCGTCCCGGGGATCCTCAAGGCGCTCAAGCAGCGCGGGTACACCATCGTCACGGTGTCCCAGCTCCTCGCCCCCGCCAAGCCACAGCCGGGGATGGTCTACCGGCCCTGACCGACCGAGACGGGCACACGCCGCCGCGCGTCGAATCGCGACGCCTCGGCCAGGGGGCGGGACCGCCGGGGAGCACCGCGAAGGTGAGCCCGGCGTCGCCGTCGGAGCCGGCCCGGACGTCCCGTCACGGCCGAGAGGAATCGCCACGGTCCACCGGCTGTTGTCGGGCGCACAGTCTCTGCATCGACCTCAAGGAGCCCTAGCGTGTACGCCGACGAAGGTACAGTCCGCAAGATCCTCACCGAGCTCGGCGACACCTGGGCGGTCGTCGGCCTGTCGACGAACCAGCGGCGTCCGGCATACGGCGTCGCCGCGGTGCTCCAGCGCTTCGGCAAGCGCATCGTGCCGGTGCACCCGAAGGCCGAGACGGTCCACGGCGAGGTGGGGTACCCCTCGCTTGACGCGATCCCCTTCGAAATCGATGTTGTCGATGTTTTCGTCAACAGCGGCCTCGCCGGCGCCGTCGCCGACGAGGCCGTCTCCATCGGAGCCAAGGCCGTCTGGTTCCAGCTCGGCGTGATCGACGAGGCCGCGTACGAGCGCACCCGCGACGCCGGCCTCGCCATGGTCATGGACCGCTGCCCGGCCATCGAGATCCCTCTGCTCGGCTGATCAGCCCAGCTCACCGGCCCACCTCCACACGAGGCGGCGTACGAGCGGGCGGGGGCCGCCGGTCTTGACATGGTCATCGATCGCTGCCCGGCCATCGAAATCCCCCGCCCAGGCCAGATCCGAGGCAGATTTGAGGAAAATCTGAGCTTGCCTGTCTCACCCTCTTCTCACATATCGCCACTGAATACGGACATTCCGTGACCCGCACTGACCAGTGCAAAAGCTTTGGCCAAGACAAGAAAGATCGAGGGTCAAATCTTCGGAAACACTCTTCACTGCCTGCGGCGTGCGCCCTTAAGTTGTGCCCTCTTGCTCGTTAAATCTGCGTTCAGAAACTGAGAGGCCACTTGACATGGTGAGTGTCGAGAAAGCCGCGACGGAGGACATCACACCTTCGGGCGGTCTGAGGCGGGACGTCGGGCTCATCGGCCTGATGTGGGCCTCTGTGGGCTCGATCATCGGCTCCGGATGGCTGTACGGCGCCGAGAAGGCGGTCGGCGTGGCCGGCCCCGCGGCGATCATCTCGTGGGTGATCGGCGCGATCGCGATCGTGCTCCTGGCACTGGTGCACGCCGAGCTCGGCGGCATGTTCCCGGTGGCGGGCGGCACGGCCCGCTACCCGCACTACGCGTTCGGCGGCCTGGCCGGCATGTCCTTCGGCTGGTTCTCCTGGCTCCAGGCCGCGACCGTGGCCCCGATCGAGGTCGAGGCCATGATCGGTTACGCCGGTCACTGGAAGTGGGCCCAGCACCTCCAGCACGCCGACGGCACCCTGACCGCGAGCGGCCTGCTGGCGGCTGTCGTGCTCATGGCACTGTTCGTCGGCGTCAACTTCTTCGGCGTCCGGGTGCTCGCGCACACCAACAGCGCCGCGACCTGGTGGAAGATCGCCGTGCCGCTGGCCGCGATCTTCATCATCGCGATCGGCAACTTCCACCCGGGCAACTTCCACTCGGAGGGCTTCGCGCCCTTCGGCGCCAAGGGTGTACTGACCGCGATCAGCACCAGCGGCATCATCTTCGCGCTGCTCGGCTTCGAGCAGGCCATCCAGCTGGCCGGCGAGAGCCGCAACCCGAAGAAGGACCTGCCGCGCGCCACGCTCGGCTCGGTCGCGATCGGCGCCGTCATCTACGTCCTGCTCCAGGTCGTGTTCATCGCCGCGCTGCCGCACAGCACCTTCGCGCGCGGCTGGGGCCACCTCGCGTACGAGGGCATCAGCGGCCCGTGGGCCGGCCTCGCCACCCTGGTGGGCCTCGGCTGGCTGGCCTGGGTCCTCTACCTGGACGCGATCATCTCCCCCGGCGGCACCGGCCTCATCTACACCACCGCCACCTCCCGCGTCTCCTACGGTCTGGCGAAGAACGGCTACGCGCCGAAGATCTTCGCCCGGACCGACGCCCGCGGTGTGCCGTGGTTCGGTCTCATCATGTCCTTCGTGACCGGCGTGATCTGCTTCCTGCCGTTCCCGAGCTGGCAGCAGTTGGTCGGCTTCATCACCTCGGCGAGCGTGCTGATGTACGCCGGCGCCCCGCTGGCGTACGGCGTCTTCAGCGACAAGCTGCCGCAGCGGGAGCGCCCGTACCGGCTGCCCTTCGGCAAGGTGATCTCCCCGCTGTCCTTCGTGGTCGCCAACCTGATCATCTACTGGTCCGGCTGGGACATCCTGTGGCGGCTCGGCCTCGCGATCATCCTCGGCTACCTGCTGCTCGGCGGCTACGCCTTCTACGCCCACAGCAGGAACCTGCCGGACGCGCCCCGGCTGGACTTCCGGGCCGCGCAGTGGCTGCCCGTCTACCTGATCGGCATGGGCCTGATCTCCTGGCAGGGCAGCTTCGGCGGCCAGGGTCACATCGCGCTGTGGTGGGACATCGTGGTCATCGCCGTCTTCTCGATCGGCATCTACTACTGGGCCAAGGCGACCGCCTCCACGGCCCAGGACATCGAGCGCAGCATCGACGAGGTCGTGGTCACGGACGCCCCGGCGCACTGACTTCTCCTCCTCACCTGCGTCCCGTCAGCCACGGCGGCACTGCCGTGGCTGACGGGACACCGTCATAATGCGGGGGTGACTCACCCCTCCCCCCACATCAACTCCCCTTCCGAAGAACGCCGTACGGTCGTCATCGTGGGCGCCGGGCCCGCCGGGCTGACCGTCGGCAACATCCTGCGGGCCGCCGACGTCGACTGTGTGGTCCTGGAGACCGAGAGCAGGCAGTTCATCGAGACCCGGCCACGGGCCGGGGTCATCGAGGAATGGGCGGTGCGCGGGCTCCGGCAACGCGGCCTGGCCGACGGCCTGGTGGCCCGGGCGCAGCTGCACAGCGAGTGCGAGTTCCGGTTCGGCGGCGACCGGTTCCGGTTCGACTACAGCGAACTGACGGACCATCACCACTACGTCTATCCGCAGCCGTTGCTGGTGACGGACCTGGTACGGGAGTACGTCGACGTGCGCGGCGGGGACATCAGGTTCGGGGTGCGGGACGTCACGTTGCACGACCTGGAGACGGACCGGCCCGCCGTGTCGTACCTCGACCCCGGGACCGGCGAACGGCACCTTCTGCACTGCGAGTTCATGGCGGGCTGCGACGGGGCACGCGGGGTGACCCGGGATGCGATACCGGACGGACGGGTACGGATCGCCCGGCAGGACTACGGCATAGCGTGGCTGGCCCTGCTCGCCGAGGCGCCGCCCTCCTCGGACTGTGTGGTGTTCGGCGTCCATCCGAACGGTTTCGCCGGGCACATGGCACGCAGCCCCGAGATCACCCGCTACTACCTGCAGTGCCCGCCGGGCGACGATCCGGAGAACTGGTCGCACGACCGGGTCTGGGACGAGCTGCGCGAACGTCTCGGCGCGGCCGGGGCGCCGCCGCTCACCGAGGGGCGGCTGATCGAGAAGCGCCTGCTGGACATGCACGACTACGTGGTCGAACCGATGGTGTTCGGCCGCCTCTTCCTGGCCGGTGACGCCGGGCACCTGACCGCCCCGATCGCCGCCAAGGGCATGAACCTCGCCCTGCACGACGCCTTCCTGCTGGGCGACGCGCTCACCGCGCACGTCACGAAGGGCGACGGCACCGGCCTGGAGGGCTACTCCCACGCCTGCCTGCGCCGGGTCTGGGACTACCAGGAGTTCTCGCAGTTCCTGTCCGGCATCTACCACGGCACGGCCTCCGGCGATCCGTTCCTCGCGGGCACCAGCCTGGCCCGGTTGCGCAGGCTGTTCACCTCGCGCGCGGCGGCGACGGCCTTCGCCGAGCAGTACCTCGGTTCGGCCACGGCCTACTGAGCACCACGCGGGGACGGCCGCCAGGTGGATGCCGGCGGCGATCCGGACGAGGCGCTCGCCCTGCTGACGAAGCTCAGCCGTCTGTTGCGGTAGCGGTCTCGGTCAGCCGGTGGTCCGCCACCTTCAGCGCCTCCTCGACCAGCCGCCGCAGATGACCGTGGCGCAGCGAGTACACCACCCGGCGCCCCTCCTTGCGCGTGCCGACCAGACCCGCGAGCCGCAGCCGGGCCAGATGCTGGCTGACGGCGGGCCGTGCGGCGCCGCAGACCTCGGTGAGCGTGCCGACGTCGGCCTCTCCGGTCGTCAGGGCGTGCAGCAGGGTGAGCCGGGTGCGGTCGCCGAGCAGGGCGAGGACCTCGGCGGCCAGCGCGAACTGCTCCTCGCCGGGGGTGCGCGGATGCGCATGATGCGCAGGTGATAGGTGCATGCGTGCGCTCATACGCACATAATGGCGTTGTGGGCGTCGCATGTCCACGTCCCGCGCACCGGAGAGGGGAGCCGCATGAGCGACCGGCACCACCACGAACACGCCCCCGCGGACGACCGCCACCCCCACGGGCACGCCCACACCCCCGACCGGCACGGCGAGCCCGCCCACGACCATGCCCATGCCCATGCCCATGAGCACGGCCACGGCCACCCGGACTCCAAGTCCCACTCCCACCCCGCGCCCGCCGGCCTCCGTCACCGCCTCACCCATCTTCTGACGCCCCACTCCCACGAGACGGCGGACAAGCTCGACTCCGCGCTGGAGTCCTCGGCGCGGGGTATGCGGGCACTCTGGGTCTCGCTGGCCGTGCTCGGCGCCACGGCACTCGTGCAGGCGGTCGTGGTCGTCCTGTCCGGCTCCGTCGCCCTGCTCGGGGACACGGTGCACAACGCGGCGGACGCGCTGACCGCCGTACCGCTGGGCATCGCCTTCGTGCTCGGGCGCCGCGCGGCGAACCGCCGCTTCACCTACGGCTACGGGCGGGCCGAGGATCTCGCGGGGATCGCGATCGTGCTGACGATCACCGCGTCGGCGGCCTTCGCCGCGTGGACCGCGGTCGACCGGCTGCTGGATCCGCGCCCGGTCACGCACCTCCCGGCGGTCGCGGTGGCCGCGCTCGCCGGGTTCGCCGGGAACGAGTGGGTGGCCCGGTACCGGATCCGGGTGGGCCGGGAGATCGGCTCGGCCGCGCTGGTGGCCGACGGGCTGCACGCCCGTACCGACGGATTCACCTCACTGGCCGTGCTACTGGGGGCCGGCGGCTCGGCCCTCGGTTGGCAACTCGCCGATCCGCTGGTGGGGTTGGCGATCACCGCGGCGATCGTGCTGGTGCTGCGGGACGCGGCGCGCGAGGTGTTCCGGCGGGTGATGGACGCCGTGGACCCGGAGCTGACGGACCGGGCCGAGCGGGCGCTGCGCGAGGTGCCGGGGGTGCGTGCGGTGGGCGAGCTGCGGCTGCGGTGGATCGGGCACCGGCTGCGCGCCGAGGTGGCGGTCGTGGTCGACGGCGAGGCGACCGTACGGCAGGCCCACGCGATCGCCGTCGGGGCCGAGCACGCGCTGCTGCACGCCGTACCGAGGCTGACGGCGGCCCTGGTGCACGCCGATCCGGCACCGGCACCGGGCCAGGCGGACCCGCACCTGGCGCTGGCGCACCACGCGCACGCCCACTCCTAGACGCCCAGCCCCTCCAGCACCACCGCGCCCGGCAGCTCGGCGAACGCCTTGCCGGGGACCAGGAGTTTGCCGCGCCGGCGGCCGCTGCCGACCAGGACGTAGGGCAGGTCGACCACCGCCGAGTCCACCAACAGCGGCCAGTCGTGCGGGAGTCCGATCGGGGTGATACCGCCGTACTCCATGCCGGTCGCGCCGGTCGCGGCGTCCATCGAGGCGAACGAGGCCTTGCGTGCGCCGAGTTGGCGGCGCACCACGCCGTTGACGTCCACCTTGGTCGTGGACAGCACCAGGCAGGCCGCCAGGGTGGTCTCGCCGCCGCGCTTGCCCGCCACCACCACGCAGTTGGCCGACCGCTCCAGCAGGTCGTGCCCGTAGTGCTCGACGAAGACCGCGGTGTCCGCCCACTGCGGGTCGGTCTCGACGTAGACGATCCGGTCGGCGGGCACGGCGCCGGTCCAGCGGCGTACGGCGTCGGCCACCGGCGCGGTCAGCTCGTCGAGGCAGTCGGGGGCGGGGACGGCGGTGTCGAAGTCTCCGATGGGTGCGCGCATGTCCGCACGCTAACAGCCCGGTCCGCAAGGCTCAGGGCACGGGTGGCACGGAGACCGTCATCACCATCACCATCGGCACGTCCCCGGTGTTGCCGTACACATGGGCGGTGTTGGCCTCGAAGGAGGCGCTGGCGCCCGTCGGCACGCGGTACTCGGTCCCGTCGACGGTGAGGGTGAGTTCACCGGCGGTGACATGGACGATCTCCACCGTGCCGGTCGGGTGGGGTTCCGACGGGCTGCTCTCGCCCGGCATCAGATGCCAGTCCCACATCTCCAGCGGGCCGGGCGCCTCGGTGCCGGCCAGGAGCCGGTTGTAGCTGCCGGCCTCGGTGTGCCACAGCCGTACGGCCTTGTCCTCGGGGATGATCTGGACCTTCGGGCCCTGCTCGTAGTCGAGGAGGGTGGTGATGCTGATGCCGAGCGCGTCACCGATCTTGACGACCGTGCCGATGCTCGGGTTGGTGCGGGCCTGCTCGATCTGGATCAGCATGCCGCGGCTGACCCCGGCCCGGGCCGCGAGCACGTCCAGGGTGAAGCCGCGCACCGCCCGCCAGTGCTTGACGTTGCGGGCCAGGGACTGGGTCAGCAGGTCGAGGTCCGACACGTTCCGTCCATCGTGGAGAGCCTTGTGGAGAGCATGGTGGTCCAATATTTTGGATGACGTGATTCATCATGGTGAACTACGGTGGGGTGTACCTGATCGTTCACCGAACTGTACTGCGAGGCGGGCCGTGACAGCATTCTTCGCCCTGACCACCAGTCTCCTGTGGGGGCTGGCCGACTTCGGCGGCGGGCTGCTCACGCGACGCGCCCCGGCGCTCACGGTGGTCGTCGTGTCGCAGGGCCTGGCTGCGCTGGTCCTGGGCGTGATCGTGGTCGCCACCGGCGGCTGGAGCGAGGCCGGGCCGCGGCTGTGGTTCGCGGTCGCGGCGGGTCTGGTCGGGCCGGTCGCGCTGTTCTCCTTCTACAAGGCCCTGGCCCTCGGCCCGATGGGGGTGGTCTCCCCACTGGCCACGCTGAGCGTCGCCGTCCCGGTCGGGGTCGGGCTGTTCCTCGGTGAGCGTCCGGGGCTGCTCCAGGTCGCGGGCATCGCGGTCGCCGTCACCGGAGTCGTCCTGGCCGGCGGCCCGCAACTGCGCGGCGCGCCCGTCCAGCGCCGGACGATCCTGCTCACCCTGGTCGCGGCGGCCGGCTTCGGCACCGTCTTCGCGCTGATCACGGAGGCGTCCACCACGGTCACCGGACTGTTCCTGGCCCTCTTCGTGCAGCGGCTGACGAGTGTCGCGACCGGCGGCGGCGCCCTGTGGCTGTCCGTGCGGCAGGGCGCGCCCGCGCTGCCGGAAGGCGGCTTCGCCTGGTCCGCGCTCCCGGCGCTGAGCTTCGTCGGTCTCGCCGACGTCGCGGCCAACGGCACGTACTCGGTCGCCGCCCAGCACGGCCCGGTCACCGTCGCCGCGGTGCTCGCCTCGCTCTACCCGGTGGTCACCGCGCTCGCGGCCCGCGGCTTCCTCAGCGAACGGCTGCGCGCGATCCAGGCGGCGGGCGCCGGGCTGGCGCTGGTGGGGACACTGCTGCTGGCCACCGGCTGAACCGGCGGCCGGCGGCCCGGCCGGGACCCGCTCAGCTCTCGGTCTCCAGTTCGGCGAGCCGCGCCACGTCCTCCTCGTCCAGCTCCGCCAGCGCGCGCAGCTGCTCCGGCGTGGTGCCGGCCGGGATCGGCACCGGCGGGGGCGTGCGCAGCGGCGGCTGCCAGCCGGTCTCGGGCGTCCAGCGGCGTACGACCCGGGCGGGCGCGCCGGCCACCACGGCGTGGTCGGGCACTGTGCCCCGGACCACCGCGCCGGCGGCCACCACCACGTTCCGGCCGATCCGCGCACCCGGCAGGATCACCGCGCCGGTGCCGATCCAGCAGCCCGGGCCGATCTCCACGGGCTCCATGCGGGGCCACTGCCTGCCGATGGGCTCGTGCGGGTCGTCGTAGGAGTGGTTGGTGGAGGTGACGTAGACGTACGGGCCGAAGTAGCAGTCGCTGCCGATGGTGACCGTGGTGTCCGCGATGACGTGGCTGCCTCGGCCGAGGACGACGCCGTCGCCGATGCGCAGGATCGGGTCGGGGCCGAGGTCGAGGTCGGGCATCAGGCCCGCGGTGAGGGTGACCTGTTCGCCGACGATGCAGTGCGAGCCGAGGTGGATCCACGGTTCGCCGAAGACCGTGCCGAGCGGGAAGGCGAGGCGGGTGGCTTCGCCGAGCGCGCCGAAGCGGAAGCGGCCGGGGTGGTCGGCCGTGACGGATCCCGTGCGCTGCGCCCACGCCCAGGCCGCGTGCACTGCGCGTTGGGCGAGGCGGCGGCGCCAGGACGAGAACGTGTTCTTGGGCTTCGGCACGCAGTCACGCTACTCAGCGGGCGCCGACTTAAAGAGGGCGGGCTGCTGTGATCTTCGCCCCAGGGGGTGGGCTAGGTTGCCGGAGACATCGATTAGGACGGGAGACGGTGATGGCACAGCAGGCGCTGATCGTGGGGATCGGGGGGCGTGAGCCGAAGGTCGAGGCCGACGTGTTCGTGGCGCCGACGGCCTCGGTGATCGGGGACGTGACGCTGAAGGCCGGGGCCAGTGTCTGGTACGGCGCGGTGGTGCGGGGGGACGTGGAGAAGATCACCGTGGGGGCGCAGGCGAACGTCCAGGACAATGTGACATTGCACGCGGATCCGGGGTTCCCCGTGACCGTCGGGGAGCGGGTGTCCATCGGGCACAACGCGGTGGTGCACGGGGCGACCGTGGAGGACGACTGCCTGATCGGGATGGGGGCGACCGTGCTGAACGGGGCCGTGATCGGGGCGGGGTCGCTGGTGGCCGCGCAGGCGTTGGTGCCGCAGGGGATGGTGGTGCCGCCGGGGTCGCTGGTGGCGGGGGTGCCGGCCAAGGTGCGGCGCGAGCTCAGCCAGGAGGAGCGGGAGGGGGTGACCCTCAACGGGACCTTGTATGCGGAGTTGGCCAAGGCGCATCGCGGGGTGCATGAGGAGGACTCATAGCGGGTGCGGCGTGGTGGGGGCTGGTCGCGCCCACGCGGCGGAGCCGCAAATTGATACAGCCCCGCGCCCCTAAAGACATTTACTCGCCGGCGCCTACAGGTTCCGCTTCCTTCTGCGTTGCCTGGACCTTCTTTGCCTTGCGGCGGACGATCAGCATCGATGCCAGGCCGAAGAGGACCGCCGCTGCCAGGCCCACGTACGAGAACCTCTTCAGCCAGTCCTCCGCGACGATGCCGACGTAGTAGACGACCGCCGTCGTGCCGCCCGCCCAGCAGATGCCGCCTAGGAGGTTGGCGATCAGGAACTTCCAGTACGGCATCTGGAGGACGCCGGCCAGCGGGCCGGCGAAGATGCGCAGGAGGGCGATGAAGCGGCCGACGAAGACCGCCCACATGCCCCACTTCTCGAAGGAGCGCTCGGCGGTGGCGACGTGGCCCTCGCTGAAGTGGCTCGGGAACTTCTTGCCCAGCCAGGCCAGCAGCGGACGGCCGCCCTTGCGGCCGATCGCGTAGCCGATGGAGTCGCCGATGACCGCGCCCGCGGTCGCGCAGGCGCCGAGGACGAACGGGTTGACGCCCGAGTGCTGGGAGGAGAGCAGCGCGGCGGAGACCAGAACGATCTCGCCCGGCAGCGGGATGCCCAGGCTCTCCACCCCGATGACCAGCGCCACCACGGCGTAGACGGCGACCGCCGGTACCGAGTCGAGCCATTCCTGGACGTGCACGGCCGGATCCTCCCCTGTCGTGTGCTCCTTCCCCAGGAAGGCTACCGGGTCGGCCGGGTACCACCGCGCCCGTGGCACCGGCCCGCCCTCCCGCCTTCGGTTATCGGACATCCGGGTGTCATACGGGCGGGGAAGGCTCCCGGCGTCTCCGCTCACCGGCGGCTCCCCACCGCCGGCCCGCCGTGGAAGGACAACGTCCCCGTGTCCTCTCTGTCCTCGCTCCGCTCCGACGCTCCCGTGCGTCCGCTGTCGACGCCCTCGATGGCGGGCCGACCGCTCCGGCTCGCCCTGTGCCTGTCCCCGCTGCTCATCGCCGCGGTCTGGGGGCTGACCAACCAGTCGCTGCTGTACGAGGGCGTCACCCGGCTCGCCCGCGCCGAACCGGCGTGGCTGCTGGCCGCAGGCGGTTTCACCTGCCTGACCTGGGTGGTGGCCTCCTGCATGCGGCAGGGCGCCGTACCCGACCGGCTGCCGCCGGGCCTGCTGCTGGCCTCGCAGTTCGCCGCCGGTGCCGCCAACCACGCACTGCCCGCCGGACTGGGCGCGCACGCCGTCACCGTCCGCTTCCTGCGCACCCGCGGCGTCCCCCTGGAGCGGGCCACCTCCTCGATCGCGCTGTACTCGGTGGCGAAGTCGGGCGCGAAGACGGTCGTGCTGATCGTGTTCCTGCTCTCCTCGTCCGCCTGGCGGCGGCTGGGCGAGCTGGTCCCGGACGGCGTGGTGCTGATCCCGGTGGCCGCGGTGCTCACCCTGCTGGGCGTGGCGACGGCCGTCGTACGACCGCTGCGGCGGCCGGTCACCGGGCTGGTGCGCTCCGCGCTCACCGACGCCCGGACGGTGCACGCCCGCCCCTCCCGGGTGCTGGCCCTGTGGGGCGGGGCCACCGCGATGCCGCTGGTGCAGGCTTGTGTGCTGGCCTGCACCGGGGAGGCGCTGGGGCTCGGGCTGTCGTGGGGCACCGTGATCTTCGCGTACCTGGCGGCCGGCACGGCGGGGGGTGCCGTACCGGTACCCGGCGGGGTCGCGGTGGACGCGGCGCTGGTGATCACCCTGGTCGCGTTCGGCTCCCCGGTCGCGGTGGCCACCGCGACCGTGATCGGCTACCGCGTCCTGACCGACTGGATTCCGCTGCTGCCGGGCGCCCTGGTGCTGTCGGCGATGATCCGCGCGAAGGTGCTGTGAGGCGAGGCGTCAGTCGCGTCGGGCGACTATGCGGTAGGCGTTGGAGAGGCGGAGGCGGTGCGAGAGCGGTCGTACGGCGAAGCGGTCCAGGAGGGTGCCGGCGATCAGCGCCGGGATGCCCGCGATGAGCAGGGCGGCGCGGAGCGTCTTCTGGAGGGTGCCGGGCGGTGTCGGCAGCCAGGGGGCGTCCTCGCGCGGGGCGGTGTGGTCCAGGGCGAGCCAGACGGCGGCCAGCAGGTCGACGGGGTCGTGGGCCTCGGCGTGCTGTTCGGCGACGACCGTGAAGCCCAGGTCGGTGAGGCGCGCGCGCAGGTTGGCGACCGGGATGAAGTGCAGGTGCTGCGGCTGGAGCCAGGGCAGCCACCAGCGGCCCAGCAGTCGGGCGTAGCGGCTCTCGGGGTCGGGGACCTCGATGAGGAGGTGGCCGCCGGGTCGTACCGTCTCGTGGGCGGCGCGCAGTTCGCGGTCGGGGTCGGTGCTGTGTTCCAGGTAGTGGAACATGCTGACGACGTCGTAGCGGGCGGTGAGGTCGGGGGCCAGGTCGGGGAAGGCGCCGCGGTAGGCGCGCTCCACGCGGCCCTCGCGGGCGGCGAGTTCGACGCCGTCGGTGAAGTCGAGGCCGTCGAAGGCGGTGCCGGGCAGCACCTCGCGGGCGGCCTCGCAGAAGTGGCCGTGGCCGGTGCCGACGTCGAGCCAGTTCTTGGGGGTCGGGTCGTGCGGGACCATGGCCTGGGCGCGGCCCTGGTACATCTTGGTGCGGCCGCCGAAGGTGCCGCTCATCTTCTGCTCGCCGAGGCCGTCGTAGAAGTCTCGGTAGTAGAACTCCAGGCCCGTCTCGTTCAGGCGCGGGTTCTGGAAGGTGTGTCCGCAGTCCTCGCAGCGGTCGAGGACGAAGGCGCCGGGCTTGTGCTGGAGCAGGTCGGTGGTGCGCAGCCGGGTGGTCAGCCGGCCGGAGCCGCACCAGGGGCAGGTGGTGCGCGGGGGTTCGAAGAAGCGGTCGGTGCCCTCGGCGAGGTCCTTCTGGTAGGCGGAGCGCAGCGCCTCGATCTCAGTCTGCTTGCTCATCGGCTCTCCTTGCGTGCGGGTCGGCTGCGAGGCGTTCCAGGTGGGTTGCGGCGGCCGGCGCACCGCCGGCCGCGCGGAACGCGGTGCGGATCCGGGCCGCCGCCGTGCGCGGGCCGGGCTCGTACAGGACGGTGTCGAGGGCCTCGCCCAGCCGCGCGGCGGTGACCCGGCCGAACCTGACCCGGACGCCCGCGCCGGCGTCGACGACCTGCCCGGCGATCACCGGCTGGTCGTCGCGGATGGGGGCGACGACCAGCGGGACGCCGTGCCACAGGGACTCGCACACCGTGTTGTGTCCGGCGTGGCAGACGACCGCGTCGACCCTTTCCAGGAGCGGGAGTTGGGGCAGGGACGGCAGGATCAGGAGGTCCTTGTCGTCGGGCGCCGGGGGCAGGGTGCCGCCGGGGTCGGCCACCAACGCCTGCACGCGGTGGGCCCGTTCGCGTACGGCGGCCACGCACTCGGCGAGGAACCGCCCGCCCGCGTCCGCGTTGGCGGTGCCGAGGGAGACGAGGACCCGCTCCCGGCCCGGGTCCAGCCACTCCCAGGGGAAGCCGTCGGCGACCGGCCGCTCGGAGATCGACGGGCCCACGTAATGGACCGCCGGCCGGTCGGTGGGGCCCGCCAGTTCGGGGGTGGTGAAGGCGAGGGTGAGATACGGCGAGAAACGCGGGTCGGCGGTGCCCGCCGGGTCGCCGATGCGGTCCCGCAGTTCCGTGAGCCGGTCCCGGAGCCACTCGGCGACCTTGGGGATGCCGTCGTAGGCGCCGCCGAACTCGGCCGAGGTGGTCGCGGAGGTCGCCCAGGGCAGGCCCAGCCGCTCGGCCACCAGGGCCCCGGCGAAGGCCTGTTGGTCGGCGACCACCACATCGGGGCGGAAGTCGTCGACGGCCGCCCGTACACCGGGCGCCATGGCGTCCGCCAGGGGCACCAGGAACCACTCCCAGAGGAACCTCAGCGCCTCCGCGCCGCGCAGCTCGGCGGGCCGCTCCCCCTCGGCCGTCCCCGCGCACGGGAACACCCGTGCCTGCGGCCCCGCCAGCCGGCGCAGCAGCCCGGCGTCCGCACAGACCCAGGCCACCCGGTGCCCGCGCGCGGCGAGTTCGGCCGCGACGCCGACGGCCGGGTTGATGTGCCCGACCAGGGGCGGTACGACGAACAGGAATCCGCTCACCGGACCCCGGCCGCCCGCGCCCCGCCGACCGAGTGGATCAGCTCCAGGATGTGTCCGCCGACCGTGCCGGCCGCCTCGACCAGCACGGAGTGCTCGTGCCCTGGCAGCACCACCGACCGGTAGTCCACCAGCAGGGCCTCCTTCAGCGGGACCACCCCGACCAGGTCGGAGTCACCGCCGTACACCCCGAGGACCGGGCAGCGTACGGCGCTGATCTGGTCCTCGGTCAGGACCCGGCTGGCCGGGATGTCCCGGCCGAGGCTGGTCTCGCGGGCGAGGCGGGCCGCGCCCTTGGCCAGGCGGGCGGTGTTGTGGCTGCGGTTGGCGGTGATCCAGGCGATCGCGTCCGACTCGTTGTGGGCGAGTTCGGTGACGACCCGGTGCAGGATGCCGCCGATCTTCGCGGCCCAGGCGGCGGTCGCGGGTTCGGACTCGATGAGGGTCAGGCTGGCCGTGCGCTCCGGGTGGCGGGCCGCGTAGCCGAAGGCGATGGTGCCGCCGTAGGAGTTGCCGACGAGGTGGACCGGGCCGGTGACCGACAGCCGGTCGAGCAGGGCCTCCAGGTCGTCGATGTTGTCGTCGAGGGTGTAGCCGCCGGCCGGGCGGGCGCTGCGCCCGTGACCGCGCAGGTCGTACATGACCACGTCGAGGCCGGAGGCCGCGAAGGCGGGGGCCACGGTGAAGTAGTAGCTGGCCAGGCTGTCGGTGAGCAGCCCGTGGACGAGGACCACGGTGGCGACCGGGATCCGGCCCTCCCCCGGGCCCATTCTCTGCACGTGCAGCCGGACGTCTCCGGTGTCGATGATCGCCATGGCTCAGCCCGCCTCCGTGGCCTTCAGGCTCCACACGACGTACTCGACGAGCCGGCCGACGGTCAGCTCGATGATCTCGTCGAACTCCATCCCGGCCAGGAACTCCGCGAAGTTGACCCGCTTCCCGTACCGCTCCTCCAGGAGCCCGGCCAGGGTGACCAGGTCGATGCTCTCCAGCTCCAGGTCGCGGTTGAAGGTGGTGCTCATGCCGATCTCGGCGTCGTCGTCGCCGTACTCCTCCAGGAGGGTGCGGAGCATCCGCGCGAGGTCGGCGAGCACCGCCTCCTCGTCGGCGCGGACTTCGGGCTCGGTGGGATTCATCGCGGGTCCTCCTCGGGGTCTGCTGCTGCCGGTCCGGTCGTCCAGGCCACGACGTAGTCGCGGTCCGGCAGTGCGGGGGGATTGCGGACCGGCGCGCAGTGCACCGGGTAGGCGCGTTCCAGCCGGCCCGAGACCAGCAGCCGGCTGCCGTCCGGGGCCGCGTCCAGGACGGTGAAGTCCCTTGGCCGGCCGTCGAATCCGGTGCCCTCCGCCTTGGCGACGGCCTCCTTGGCCGCCCAGAACCGGGTGAACCACAGGGCCCGGGAGCCGTCGGCGGAGTCGGCGGAAAGGGCGTACAGCAGCCGGAGTTCGTCCGCGCCGAGCGCGGCCTGGATGGCGGCCGGGTCGCGTTCGGCGACCTCTTCGAGGTCGATGCCCGGCCCGGGTCCGGGCGTGTGCGGGCGTACGATCGCCACCGCCGCCTCCGCCCGGTGGGCGAGGGAGACGTCCAGCGCGGGCAGCGTGCGGCCGTGCACGCCGACCACGTACGGGCGGCCCAACGCGTCGTTCCGGACCCGGAGTTCGGCCGGGAAGACGGGCCCCTCGCCGTGCTGCCAGAGCCACTGCCGTACCGCGTCCTTGGCGGCGATCCGGCCCAGCAGCCACTGCCGGCGGCCGCGCGGTGGCCGCGCCGCGTACTCCGAACGCTCCGCTCCGCCCAGGGAGTTGCGCATGATCAGCTCCCGGGAGGCCAGGTCCGGCCAGCGTTCGTGGAGCAGGGTCCAGCCGCCGGGCCGGGCCTCGGAGAGGGTGTTGCGCTCCGGGAAGCGTTCGACGGGCCGGGTCTGCGGGTCGTTGTCGAAGCGGCGGTCCTGCCAGCCGTCGATCCGGGCCCAGACCCGGCCGCCGACGGTCAGCTCCACGTCCGCCTCCAGCACGGTGTCGGTGAGCGAGGTGATCCGCACCAGGCAGCCGACCTCGGTGCCGGGGGCGGGGTGCGGGCCGTGGAAGCGCATCTCCCGCATCTGCACCGGGAAGACGACGGTCCGCTCGGTGCGGGTGGCCATGATCCAGTAGCCGAGGATCTGGCCGACGTTGTCGAGGAGGGCACCCGGGGCGGTGGGCGTGGTGATCACGCCGCGGACGTGCCGGTCGCCGATCGCCGTGAGCTCGGTGACGCCCTGGAACGCCGGGCCGTGGAACATCCAGCGCTCGGAGTACAGCTCGGCCGCGGTGTGGTCGGGGGTGCGTTCGGGGGCCGGGGGCCGCACGGGGGCGGAGGGGGGTGCGGAGTGGTGGGGGGCGAGTTCGATCACCGCGCGGGCGGTGGGGCCGAAGGTGACCGAGACGCGGCCGGGCCCCTCGGGGGTGACGGTGACCGGGACGTCGACGGGGGGTGTGGCGGTGAGCCAGCGGTCGAAGCGGGCTCCGTGCACGGCGACCGCCCGCAGTCCGGTGGCGTCCTCGGCCGCGTCCATCATGTGCTGGACGATCGTGGTGGCCGGGACCACCGGCCAACGGTCCTCGGTGTCGGGCCAGTCGGGGCGTTGCGGGAAGAAGCAGTGGTCGAGGAGGTGGGGCATCGCCTCGGGGGACACCTGGAGGGTGGTGGTGCGGGAGGTGGAGGTGGCGGGCGGTGTCGTGGCGCCGGGGACGCCCTGCGTGGGACGCGGTGCGGTGGGCTGCGGTGCTGCGGGCCGAGGTGCGGTGGGCGCCGGGATACGGGGCAGGGCACGGGCGGCGGCGGGGGCCGTGGTGCTGCCGGACGGGGTGCGGATCGCGGTGAGGACGGCCGCTGCCGTGTCGGCGGTCTCCCGGAGCAGTGCGTCGAGTTCGGCGGCGGCCGGGATGCGGGCGGCGAGGTCGTCCAGCGGGGACGGTCCGGTGGACGTCCGCCGGCTGCCCAGCGCCGCGCGGAGTTCGTGCAGTTCCGGGCCGTCCAGGGATACCAGTGCGCCGCCCAGGTCGAGCCGGACCGGCGGCAGCTGCCGTGGGGGCACGGCCGTGCCGCTCGTCCTCGGCAGCGCCGGTGCGACGGAGGCGCCGGCCGTCCACAACGCGGTGGCCACGCGCCGGAGTTGGGCCAGGCCGGAGCGGTGCGGGGAGTTGGCGGCGACGGCGAGGTGGTCGCGGTCGCCGAGGGTGTCGCCGATCAGGGAGGCCAGCTGGCCGGGCCCGGTCTGGACGAAGACCCGGTGCCCTGCGGCGTACAGGCCTTCGACCAGTTGCCGGAACCGGACCGGCTCCAGCAGGTGCCGGACGAACAGCTCGCGTACCTCAGCCTCGGCCGCCGGGAAGGGGGCCGCGGTGGTGCCCGACCAGACCGGGACCGTCGGCCGGTGCAGCCGGAAGCGCTCGGCGGCCTCCCTGATGGGGGTCAGGTACGGCTCCAGCATCGGGGTGTGGAACCCGGACCGGAACGGCAGCACCTGGCACAGCACGCCCTCGGACCGGAAGGCACGGACGAAGTCCGCCACCGCCCGGTCCGGGCCGCAGACCATCGACTGGTTCGGCGCGTTGTCGTGGGAGAGGACGATCCCGGCGTCCGTCCAGTCCTCGTGGAGCGCGGCGAGGACCCGGTCGGCGGGGGCGCCGACCGCGGCGAAGGCGAGGCCCGGGACGGTGACCGCGTCGGGGTCGAACTCCGCCATGAACGCGTCTACCTGGTCCCCCGAGTAGAGCCCGGCGGCCGTCATCGCCGTCCACTCGCCGACGCTGTGCCCGGCGACCGCGTCCGGCACCACGCCCATCCGGCGCAGCGCCGAGTCGAGCAGCCGCCCCACGCCGACGACACCGAACCCATGACGGCCTACGTCCCCGACCCGCACGGCGTCCGTGGCCGGGCCGGTGACGGTGGGGAGGCCGAAATGGGCGGCGATGTCGTCGACGCGGGGAGTGAACTCGCCTTCCAGACCCGGGAAGACGAAGGCCAGCCGGCCGGTGCGCAGCAGTGCGGCGGGCCGGAACCACACGTCGTTGCGGCCCTGCCAGGCGCGGCCCCTGCCGACCGCGCGCCGGGCGAGGGCGAGCCGTTTGGCGGTGGGGTCGACGATGCCCAGGCGGACCGGGCCCGCCTGCGGGTGGGTCCCCTCGGGGGCGAGACCGGCGGCGAGGACGGCAGAGTCGTCGGCGGCGAGGGCGGCGGCCAGCTGTTCGGGGGTGTCGGCGGCGAGCAGGAGGATGCGCTCGGGTTCGGTGACTTCGGTGATGTGGGTTTCGGCGACTTCCGTCCGGCGGGGTTCGGCGCCCCCGGTGCTGCGCCTGACGGCGGCCGCGCGGTTGCCGGGGGCCTCCTCCAGCACCACGTGGGCGTTGATCCCGCCGAACCCGAAGGCGTTCACGCCGGCTCTGCGGACCGGCTGTCCGGGAGCGGTCTCCCAGGGCGCGGCCCGGTCCAGGGTGCGGAAGCGGGTGGCGGCGAGCGCCGGGTGCGGGTCGTCGCAGTGCAGGGTGGGCAGCAGGGTGGCGTGGTGCAGCGCGAGGGCGGCCTTGACCAGCCCGGCGACTCCGGCGGCCGGCATGGTGTGGCCGATCATCGACTTCACCGAACCCAGCACGGCCCGCTCGTCGCTGAGCCCGCTGGGTCCGAACACCTCGGCCAGCGTGGTCAGTTCGGCCGCGTCACCGGCCGGGGTGGCGGTGCCGTGCGCCTCCAGGAGGCCGACCGAGTGCGGTGCGGCGGGGTCGAGGCCGGCGGCCCGCCAGGCCTGGCGTACGGCGTGGGTCTGGCCGCCGGGATCGGGGTTGACGAGTCCGGCGGTGCGGCCGTCGCTGGCCACGCCGGTGCCGCGGATCACGGCGTAGACGCGGTCGCCGTCGCGTTCGGCGTCGGCGAGGCGTTTGAGGACGACGACTCCGGTGCCCTCGCCGATGAGGATGCCGTCGGCGTCGCGGTGGAAGGGGCGGATGCGCTGGCTCGGGGAGAGCGCGCGCAGCTGGGAGAAGACGCTCCACAGGGTGATGTCGTGGCAGTGGTGCACTCCCCCGGCGAGCATCAGGTCGCAGCGCCCGGCGGAGAGTTCGGTGACGGCCTGGTCGACGGCGACCAGGGAGGAGGCGCAGGCCGCGTCCACGGTGTAGGCGGGGCCGCGCAGGTCGAGGCGGTTGGCGATCCTGGAGGCGGCGAGGTTGGGCACCAGTCCGATCGCGTGCTCCGGGCTGGCGGGGCCGAGCCGCTCGGTGAACGCCTCGCGTACCCGGGCCAGTTGGCCGGGGCTGAGGTCGGGCACCAACTCGCCGAGGGTGCGCACGAGTTGCCCCGCCGTCCGGACCCGCTGGTCGAGCCGGACCAGGCCGGGCGTGAGGTAGCCGCCCCGGCCGAGGACCACGCCGATCCGGTGCCGGTCGGGCAGCCGGTCCTCGCCGCCCGCGTCGGCTATCGCGGCGGCGGCCACGTCGAGGGCGATCAGCTGGTCGGGTTCGGTGCCGGACACTGAGTTCGGCATGATCCCGTACTGGGTGACCTCCACGTCGGCCAGCCCGTCCACGAAGCCGCCGCGCCGGCAGTACACCTGGTCGGGGACGGCGGGCCCGGTGGCCGAGTCCGGCCGGTAGTAGTCCGCGTCCCAGCGTCCTTCGGGCACCTCGCCGATCGCGTCCACGCCGTCGCGGAGGTTCTTCCAGTACGCGTCGAGGCCTGCGGCGCCGGGCAGCAGCACCGCCATGCCCACGATCGCGACCGGTGTCTGACGGTCGTCGGTCATGTCACCAGCCCGAGGCGGTGTAGACGACGGCCCGCACGGACTCCTCGCCCCAGGCGAGCTCGCGCAGCAGGGCGGCGGTGCCCTCGTCGGGGTCGATCAGCGTGACCCCGCGCCGGGCGTACTCGCGCCCGAGCTCCGGGCTAACCATTCCGGTGTGGCCGCCGGTCGGTGCCCACGGCCCCCAGTGCACGGTCAGCGCCCGGTTGCCGGTACGGTCCGCCCAGCCGGCGCCGAGGCTCTCCAGGGCATCGTTGGCGGCGGCGTAGTCGGCCTGGCCGCGGTTGCCGAGGACGGCCGAGATGCTGCCGAACAGCACCGCGAAACCGGGCCCGTTGGGCAGTTCCTCAAGGGCGGCGAGCAGGGTGGCCGCGCCGGCCGTCTTCGTCCCGTACACCCGTTGGAAGGACTCCGGTGTCTTCTCGGCGATCAGCCGGTCCTCGATCACCCCGGCCGCGAACACGACCCCGTCCAGGCGGCCGTGGTCGGCGTGAATCTCCTTGACGGCCTGGAGTGCGGCGTCGCGGTCGCGGAAGTCGACGGCGCGGTAGCGCGCCTCGCTGCCGAGTGCGGCGAGTTCGTCCAGGGTGGCGGTGATCTCCCGCTGGGCCAGGATCAGTTCGGCCTCGCGGTTGATCTCGGCGGGCTTCAGGCCGCCCCGGGCGGCGAGGGCGGCGCGGAGTTCGGCGGGGGTGCGGGCGGCGGCGGTGTCCGAGGCCTCGGGACCGTTCGCCGCGGGCGTCCGGCCGAGCAGTTCGATCCGGCAGCGGCAGGCGGCGGCGAGGGTGGCCGCGAACTTCGCGGTGATGCCCCGGGCCCCGCCGACCAGCAGCACCACCGAGTCCCGGTCGAGGCCGAGGGCGGCGGCCTCGGCGGCCCCCTCCCCGGCCGGTCCGGCCCCGGTTCCGGCGAGCGCGCCGGGCGGTACCTCGACCAGTTCGAGGCCCTGCCGGCCGGCGGCCGTGCGCAGCACGACCGGGGCCGGTTCCGGTGCGAGCAGCTCGGCGAGCAGTGCGTCGGCGACCGCCTCGGGTGCGGTGTCCCCGAGGGTCACGACCCGGGCGACGGTGTCCGGGTACTCCCGGGCCACGGTACGGAACAGCCCGTGCAGCCCGGCCGAGCGTGCCGCGTCCGCGCCGTCGGCGGGGCGGGCGGCCAGCAGCCAGCGTGGGCTCCTGGCCAGGGCCGCGCGCAGGACCGGGAAGGCGTCGGGCAGCACGGGTGCGTCGCTGCCGGGCAGCGCGCCCAGGTACAGCACGCCGTCCACGACGCCGTCCGGCTCCCCGAGCAGGTGGTCCGCGTCGACGGTGACGGCCTCGGCGCCGTACCCGGCGAGCCGTGCCGCCACCTGTGCGCCGTCCCCGAGGACGAGGAAGCGCCTGCCCGCCAGCACGGCGGCCGGGTCGGCCACGGCGGACGGCTGCGGCAGGGCCACGGGCCGCATCTCGAACCGCTTCGGCGCCTCGCCCGGGGGGACCTCGCCGGCCGCGGCGGGCTGGGGCGCCGGTACGCCCGCGCCGGGCGCCGGCTCCGACACGGCGGCGCTCGCGGCCACCGGTTCGGGCGCGGCGGCCGTCGGGTCGGTGGTGGCCGGGACCGGTCCCGTCGGAGCCGTGGCCGTCTCCTGCTCACCGGAGCCGACCCGCGCCCTCAGCCATCCGGTGACGGCCGCCGCCGTTCGCGCCTTGGCCAGGTCCTCCAGTTCGGTGTCGTCCAGGGTCTGCGCACCGCCCGCGATGCCGAGTCGCTTCGCCAACTCCCCCGCGATCTCGGCCCGCTTGATCGAGTCGATGCTCAGGTCCGCCTCCAGATCGAGGTCGGGCTCGATCATGTCGACGGGATAGCCGGTGCGTTCGCTGATGATCTCCAGGACGACCCGCTCGACGTCGGCCGCCGCCTCGGGCTCGACCGCCGGTGCGGGCGCGGGTGCGAGCGCGAGTGCGGGCTCCGCCGACTGCGGCTGCGCCACGACCACTTCGGCGGTCGGCAGCTGCTGGAGCACCGGCGCCCCTGGCACCTGCACCTGGGTCGCCCCGAAGTAGGTGAGCAGGACGTCGCGCTGGGCGGCGACCATCTCCCGGCTGGTGCGCAGGAACTCGGAGATCAGCGCGTCCCGGTCGACCGGTGCGCCGTGCGGCTGCTGGTTCGTCGTCACAGTCGTCGTCTCCACGACTCGTCGGGCCGGTGCGAGGGCACCGGGCAGGAGGTCTCCGGCGGCAGTGCGCACGAGCTGTCCGTCGACCGTCCAGCCCGGCCGCTTCGGCGCCGGGGTCCGGACCGCGTCCACGGCGTCGCGGCCGCGCAGCAGCCAAGCGGTGCGTACCGGCGCCCCGGCCACGGCCAGCTGCGCGAGCGCGTCGAGCCAGCCGGGCAGTCCGCTGCCGGCGCGCGGCTCGCAGGCCACGGTGGTGTGCGGGCGGTCGCCGAGGATCTGCCCGACGAGCCGGGTGAGGACGGTCCCGGGCCCGGCCTCCACGAAGACGCGGGCCCCGGCCTCGTACATCGCCTCGATCTGGGCGGCGAAGGCGACGGGCGAGCCGATCTGGGCGGCGAGTTCGGCGCGTACGGCGTCGGCGTCGGGCCGGTAGGGGGCCGCGGTGCGGTTGGACCACACCGGGAACTCGGGCGGTCGTACGGCCGTTGCCGCGAGGACTTCGGCGAACCGGTCGCCCGCCCCGGCCACGACCGGGCTGTGGAAGGCGCAGGCCACCGGGATCCGCTTGGCGCCGAGGCCGGCCTCGCGCAACAGCCGTACGGCTTCGGTCACTTCGTCGGTCGGGCCGGAGACGACCGTCTGCCGGGGCGAGTTGTGGTTGGCCACGACCACGGAGGGCGGGGCCCCGGCCGTGCGCAGCGCACGTTCGACGTCGTCCGCTCCGGCGGACACGGCCGCCATGGTGCCGGGTTCGTCGCCCGCGGCGGCCAGGATCGCGGCCGCGCGCCGGGCGCTCAGTTCCAGGAGGGTCTCGGGAGTGAGGGCACCGGCCGCGCTGAGGGCGACGAGTTCGCCGTAGCTGTGTCCGGCGGCCATGTCGGGGCGGACGCCGGCCGCCGTCAGGAAGGCGTGGGCGGCGAGGCCGGTGATGCCGAGGGCGGGCTGGGCGGCCCGGGTGTCGGTGAGGGCGGCCCGGCGGCGCTCGCGGGTGTCGTCGTCGAACGCGGCGGGCGGGTAGAGGGCGTCGGCGTGGGCACGGCCGAGCTGGAGGTAGTGCTGGAGCTCGGGGAAGGCGATGAGGATGTCGGCGAGCATGCCGGGGCGCTGGCTGCCCTGGCCGGGGAAGAGGAAGGCGACCTTGGCGTCGGTCTCGGCGTCGGCATCGGTGCCGGTGCCGGCATCGGTGTCCGGCTGCGGGGCGGCCAGGTGGATGCCGGCGGCCGGGTCGTGCTCCCCCGCGAGGACGCGGCCCAGTTGCCCGGTCAGCCCGGCCACATCGGTCGCGACCACCGCGGCCCGCACCGGCTCGTGCGAGGCGTCCGCGCGGCGGGCGGCGGCGAGCGCCAGGTCGCGCAGCCGCCAGGAGCCGGTCCCGGCGGCCCGCAGGATCTCCTCGACGCCCCGGCGGGCGGCCTGCTCGTCCCGCCCCCGGAACACGAAGAGCTCGGCGGGCCAGGCGTCCAGCCCCTGCTCCGGCGGTACCGCGCTGTCGTAGGCGGCCAGCACCACGTGGAAGTTGGTGCCGCCGAAGCCGAACGCGCTGACCCCGGCGACCCGTTCGGCGGGCGGGGTGGCCCAGGGCCGGGCCTCGGTGTGGAAGGCGAACGGGCTGCCGCCCTCCTGCCAGGCCGGGTTGGGGTGGTCGAGGTGCAGGGTGGGCGGCTTGACGCCGGTGTGCAGGGCGAGGGTGGTCTTGATCAGCCCGGCGAGACCGGCGGCGCACTTGGTGTGCCCGATCTGGGACTTGACCGACCCGAGCGCGCAACTGCCGTTCTCCGCGCCCGCTTCCGCGAACACCTCGCTGAGGATGCCGAGTTCGGTGCGGTCGCCGACGACGGTCCCGGTGCCGTGCGCCTCGACCAGGCCGACCCGAGCCGGGGAGATCCCGGCGCTGCGGTACGCCCGCAGCAGCGCGGCCCGCTGGCCCTCGGGGCGTGGGGCGGTCAGGCCCAGGGAACGGCCGTCGCTGGACGAGCCCAGGCCCTTGATCACGCCGTAGATCCGGTCGCCGTCGCGCTCGGCGTCCGCCAGCCGTTTGAGGACGACGCAGGCCACGCCCTCGCCGAGCGCGATGCCGTCGGCCGAGCCGTCGAAGGCGCGGGAGCGGCCGGTCGGGGACAGCGCATGGACCGAGGAGAACAGGACGTAGTCGTTGATGCCGTTGTGCAGGTCGGCGCCGCCGCACAGCACGACGTCGCTGGTGCCGGCGGTGAGTTCCTTGCAGGCGACGTCGACGGCGGCCAGCGAGGAGGCGCAGGCGGCGTCGACGGTGTAGTTGGCGCCGCCCAGGTCGAGGCGGTTGGCGATGCGGCCGGAGATGACGTTGGCGAGCATGCCCGGGAAGGAGTCCTCGGTGAGCCGGGGCAGCTGGTCTTCGAGGCCGTCGGGCACCTTGCCGTAGTAGGAGGGCAGGACGGCGCGCAGGGTGGCCGCGTTGGAGAGGTCGCTGCCGGCCTCGGCGCCGAAGACGACGGAGGTGCGTGAGCGGTCGAACTCCCGCCCCCGCTCGCCGTATCCGGCGTTGTCCAGGGCACGGCGGGCCGCCTCCAGGGCGAGCAGCTGGACGGGCTCGATGTGGCCGAGGGAGGCGGGCGGGATGCCGTAGCCCAGCGGGTCGAAGGGGATCTGCGGCAGGAAGCCGCCCCACTTGGACGTCGTGCTGCCGTCGGCGTGGTGCACGGCGGGATCCCAGCGCTCCACCGGTACCTCGGTGACCGCGTCGTGTCCGGCGACCACGTTGGCCCAGAAGGCGGCGAGGTCGGGGGCCTGCGGGAACATGCAGGCCATGCCGACGATCGCGATGTCGAGCGGGGCGGGGACGGGAGGCTGTGCCGGCCGGGCCCCCGCCGTCCGCCGCGCCAGGAAGTCGGCGGCCCCGTCGGTCACGGCGCGGTGCAGCGCGGCCACGGTGGTGGTCGCCGAGCGCAGGACGGCGACCTCTCCGGCCATGAACATCCCGTCGGAGAACTGCCGTTGCTCGTCCACGGCAGTCAACTCGCCGTCGCCCGTCCGGTCGACGCCCTTGCTGGCGATGCGCAGCCGGCCGACGTTGAGCCGTTCCAGCTCCTCCCACACCCGCCGGTCGGGCACCCCGCTGTCCCGCAACTCCGCTTCGCGTTCCCGGTAGTTGAAGGTGAATGGACTGGGGACGCAGCGGGTGGCGTGACCGGGTGCGGTCTCCAGCAGGGCGGTCGAGGCGGCCGCCATGACCTGGCGCTGGAACAGGGGCTGGATCGCGCCCCGGTCCACGGCCTCCTCCGTGAAGAGGTAGGCGGTACCCATGAGCAGGCCGACGGCCGCACCCCGGGCGGTGAGCGGCGCGGCGAGCGTGGCGACCATCGCCGCCGAGCGTTCGTCGTGGATGCCGCCCGCGAAGAACACCTCCACGTTCGCCGCGTCCGGGAAGTCCTCCAGTACGGCGAGCTGGGCCTCCCAGAGCGGGAAGCTCGCGCGCGGTCCGACGTGGCCGCCGCACTCGGAGCCCTCGAACACGAACTTGCGGGCCCCGGCGTCCAGGAACTGCCGCAGCAGCCCCGGTGAGGGCACGTGCAGGAAGGTGCTGATCCCGGCCTGCTCCAGCGCCTCCGCCTGGGCGGGGCGGCCGCCCGCGACGATCGCGTGGCTGGGCCGCAGCTCGCGTACCGCTTCGAGCTGGGCGTTCCTGAGTTCCTCGGGCGCGAAGCCCAGCACGCCGACACCCCAGGGGCGTCCGTCGAGCGCGGCCTTGGCCTCGGTCAGCATCTCCCGGGTGCGGGCGCCGTCGGCGAGGGCCAGCGCCAGGAAGGGCAGCGCCCCGTCGTCGGCGACGGCCGCGGCGAAGGCGGCCCGGTCGCTCACCCGGGTCATCGGGCCCTGGGCGACGGGCAGCCGGGTGCCGAGGGCACGGCTCATGGCGGAGGTGGCGGGCCGCAGCGCGTCGACGGCCGTGCCGGCGGTCGGCAGCGCGTCGGGCGCGGCCCCGGCAGCCGAGTCGGTCGGCCGCGGCGCGGTGGCGGCATCGCTCCCCCGGATGGCCGCCGTCAGTTCCCGTACGGTCCGCCGTACATCCCCCCATCGTTCGGCGAACCGTGCGGCGAGGAAGCCGTCCTGGCCCACCGGGAGCAGTTGGGTGCGCAGGTCCTCGGCGCCGAGCACCGCGGCGACCGCGGCCGGGTCGTCGGCGGGCGGGCGCACGGCGTCCGGGCCGCGGCGGTGCAGGACCCGGTATCCGGCCACGACGGCGGTCTCGGAGCCGTCCAGGGAGCGCAGTGCGGCCGCCGTCGCCTCGGGCAGCCGGGACTCGGCGAGCAGGGCCAGTTGGCTGTCCAGGACCACCCCGGCCGCACCACCGGCCACCGCGGCCGCCGCGGTGTGCGGTCCGATGCCGCCGGCGGCCCAGACCGGTACCGCCAACTCGGTTGCGGCGAGCAGCTGTTGGAGGAGGACGAAGGTGCTGAGCTCGCCGACCCGGCCGCCGCTCTCGGCGCCCCGGGCGATCAGCCCGTGCGCGCCGGCCGCGACCGCCGCACGCGCCCCGGCGAGGTCGGTCACCTCGGCCAGCACCCGGGTGTGCGGGGCGAGTTCGGCGACGGTCCAGGGTGCGTCCGCGGCCCGGACCACGGTGTCGGGGGCCGGGCCGAGACCGTCCGGACCGAGACCGTCCGGGATGAGATCGTCCGGGGTGAGGGCGCAGCCGGCGGCGATCCGCACGCCGTACGGTCCCGGTGCCGCCCGTCTCAGCCGGGCCAGCGCCTCCCGGGTTCTTCGGTCGCCGCGGCCCAGGTCGAGGACGCCGAGTCCGCCGGCGGCACAGACCGCTGTGGCGAGCCTGGCATCGGGTTCTCCGAAAGGGGTGATGCACATGATCAGGTCGACGGCACGCACAGGGGACGTCATGACGCTCCGAATAATCGGGAGGACAGCACGGTGGGGGATGTGTGCGGCGAAAAGCTCGTGGTGAGGCCACCGGAAACTAGCGAGTTCGTTACTCGCGGGTCAATAACGGAGCATGCCTATCGCGTCCGGTAGCATTGATTCGGCCAGCGGGAGTAATTCACCGCAAGAGCCGAAAATCCGAGCAATCCACTTCGGGGCGGCCGTCGCACGGCGCCGGGATCACTGGCGGCACACCGCCACAAGCCCGTCAAAGCACCCTGGCCATTCACCGGGCACTCATCGCGGCGCAACGCGGCGTGTGGCTGCGCCGAGCTCTGTAAATTCGGGATGACTTCGGTCCGCTGGCTCGATCGTGGCACACCGGAAACCCACGGCGAACGCCTCCGCGCCAACCCTCACCCAATCCTGACAAAACCCTGCCGTCAACCGCACTACTTCAAATGAAACACACGGTGGGGAAAATTCTTGTAAACCCTTGAAGTAAAGGGCCGGAGAACCCTGGCTCCCCGGCCGCTCATTGACAGGAATTCAGCGGTGGCCGTCGCCCACCCGGGCGCCGGTGCGCAGCCTCAGGTCGCCCGACGAGGCACCGATCCAGACGGTCCGCCGTCCGGTGCCGAGTGTCCAGCGATGGTGCCGCGCGTCCCAGGACGACAGGGTGCGCGCGGCCACCCGAACGGTGACCCGCCGCCGCTCCCCGGCCCGCAGCGCCAGTCGCCGGTAGCCGCCCAACACCCGTACCGCCTGGTCGAGTCGGAGGTCCGGGGAGGGGCCGACGTACACCTGCGGCACGTCGGTCCCGGCGCGGCGCCCGGTGTTGTGCACGGTGAACGTCACCTCCAGCCCGTCGTGCGCCCAGCGGGCCCGGGGGTCGGAGTACGCGAAGGAGGTGTACGACAGCCCGTGCCCGAAGGGGAAGAGGGGCCGCACGCCCTCCGCGTCGTACCAGCGGTAGCCGGCGTGGATGCCCTCGGAGTACTCCTCCACACCGTCGACGCCGGGGTAGCGGCGCGGGTCGCCGGCGACCGGGTGGTGGTCGTCGTCGGCCGGGAAGGACTGGGTGAGGCGGCCGCCGGGGTCGCTGTCGCCGAAGAGGACGGCGGTGGTGGCGGCCGCGCCCTCCTGGCCGGGGTAGTACATCTGGAGCACGGCTCCGGTCTCCGCCAGCCACGGCATCGAGGTGCACGAGGAGGTGTTGAGGACGACGGTGGTGCGCGGGTTGGCCGCAGTCACCGCGCGGATCAGCTCTTCCTGGTGGCCGGGCAGGGCGACGGTCGTGCGGTCGAGGCCCTCGGTGGCGTCCTCGTAGGCGAAGAGCACGGCGTGCCGGGCGGCCCGGGCGGCGGCCACCGCTTCGGCAACGTCCAGGGCGCGGGTCGCGCCGGTGCTGCGCCGCAGCCGGAACAGCAGACCCGAGTCTCCGCCGTCCGCCATGACCTTCAACGCGTGGGCGCCCCGGGCGAGTTGGAGCGTCCTGCGGCGGACACCGAGGCCGTCGGGGGCGACGGCGACCAGGCCGCCGGAGAAGTACTCGCCGTATCCGGCGGCGAGCGGGAAGAGTTCCTCGCCGTCGAGCAGGACCTTGGGGCGGGCGGTGGCCGCGGAGGAGAAGTGGAGCACGAAGGTCCACTCGTCGTCCTCGGCGACGGTGAGCGTGCCGTCGTACGCCCAGGTCCTTCCGGCGCCCACCTGCTGTCCCTCGCTCGTGAAGCCGGGGCTGAGGGCGCCGGCCGGCAGGGCCTTGCCGAACAGGTCCGCGCCGAGGGCGTAGGTGACCGTGGAGCGGGTCCGGGCCCTGATCACGTCGAGAGGGCTGTCGGCGTGGTCGGGGACGACATGGGCGCTGCCGCCGCCGCTGACGAAGGGCAGTGAGCCGGTCGGTCCGATCACCGCGACGCTGCCGCCGTCCAGCGGCAGGGTGCGGTGCTCGTTGCGCAGCAGGGTCGCGCCGGCCTTGGCGACCTCCAGGGCCACGGCCGCGCCCGCCCGGGCATCGCGGCCGGGGCGGGGCGGGGCGCTGCCGTCCAGGAGGCCGAAGCGGTCCATGACCGCGAGGATCCGCCGTACCGCCCGGTCGATGCACTTCTCGGGCACGCTGCCGCTCTGCACCGCCGACTTGAGGGCCGTACCGAAGTAGGTGCCGTCGGGCATCTCCATGTCGAGGCCGGCGGTGATCGCGGCGGCGGTGCTGTGGGCGGCGAACCAGTCGGTCATCACCCAGCCGCCGAAGCCCCACCGGTCGCGGAGGATGTCGGTGAGCAGGGTCCGGTTCTCGCAGGCGAAGGTGGAGTTGACCTTGTTGTAGGAGCCCATGACCGCGCCGGTGCCGGCGCCCACCGCCGCCTCGAAGCCACGCAGTTCGAGCTCGTACATGGTCTGTTCACCGGCGTGCACGTCGATCGAACTGCGGTCCTGCTCCTGGTTGTTGAGGGCGAAGTGCTTGACGGTCGCGATCAGGCCCTCGCCCTGGATTCCGCCGATCTCGGCGGCGACCAGATCGGAGGCGAGCAGCGGGTCCTCGCTGAACGTCTCGAAGTTGCGGCCCGCGTAGGGGGTGCGGATGAGGTTGACCATCGGGGAGAGCAGCACGTCCTGGCCGAGGGCGCGACCCTCGCGGCCGATCACCTGGCCGTAGCGGCGGGCCAGTTCGGGGTCGAAGGCGGAGGCGAGCAGGACGGGGGCGGGCAGCGCGGTGGCGTGCTCGGTGATGCGGACACCGGCCGGGCCGTCGGCGAGTCTGAGGGGCGGGATGTCCAGCCGGGGGACGCCGGGCACGTAGCCGGCCTGGCCGAGCGAGCCGGGGTCGTCGGCCCCGTGCAGCAGAGAGATCTTCTCGTCGAGGGTGAGTCTGGCGAGCAGCCCCTCGACGCGCGGGCCGGCCCCGGCCTCGGGTCTGTCCGCCGCCGCGGCGGACGTGAGCGGGACGAGTCCGCCGGTGGCCGCGGCGGCGACCGCGACGGCGCCGGCCGTCAGTCGCAGGGCGGATCGTCGGGAGACGGTTTCGGACATGAGCCGTCACTCCTTCGGTGTGCGGGCACGACGATGTGGACCGCGAAGGCGCCGGGGCCGCCGGACCGCGTTCGGCCCGTGAACGCAACGACCGCCACAGGACCTTGACGACAAGTCAGCCGCACCACCGGCGCTCCGGAAACGTAGATCCGGTGGTGACTCGTGTCAACGATCTGAACAAAAAGACGGCCCGAAGCCGACAAGAACCGAAAACGGAGAGCCACTGCATGCAGCGGTCCCTCCGCACGAGAGCGGGGTGCTCGGGCCGACGGCACATGAAGTTTCTCGCGACGCGTAGGGCGCGTTTGATCTACTTCTGTTCAGAACACCGATCGACGAAGAGCCGAGGTCATGACCACCCACTGCTGCGAGGCGATGAACAGCCGCGTCAACGTGCCCTGCGACCGGCACGACGGCCCCTTCGCGTGCCCGGACGCGTTGATCACGTTCAGCGCCGAGTTCCAGGAGTACGGCCTGATCATCCATGACGGCGGCACGTCGAGCATCACCATCGAGTTCTGCCCCTGGTGCGGGCGGAGCCTCCCCGAGTCGCAACGGGACAGGTGGTTCGACGAACTGGGGCGCCGCGGGATCGATCCGTGGGAGGACGAGGTCCCTGCCGAGTTCCGCGACGAGCGCTGGCTGGCCTCGCTTCCTCAGGAATGACGGTCCTGGCTGTGCGGCGGGGCGGCGGCACGGGACGCGGGCCTGCGCAGCAGCCACTGTGCGAGCGTCCGACGTGCGGGCCGTACCACCACGCGGCCGTGGGCCTTCGCACCGACCAGTTCCACACGCAGCGTGGGTGGCGATCCGGAACTCGTCGGTTCCTGACGGTACTTGGCCTTGGTGTGCACCAGTAGCAGACCGTCGGTGTCCACCACGACGCCCGGCCGCGTGATCAGCGTCAGCGCCTTCCCCGTCATCGCCACGTCGATCCGCAGGGTGTCGTGCGTGATGACCGCGTCTGTGAAGTCGAGCGTCACCTTGCAGTACGTCACCGCGAGTTCCAGCCTTCGCGGTACCACCCAGCGCCCCACGCGCTCGATCGCGCCACTGTGGACCTGTTCGATCCGCACCACGTCCTTGACTTCCACCCCGACCGCGTCGGCACCGGCCGATATGGGCGGTAAGTCAGTGGTGAGCCCGGCCAGTTCGCTCAGGGTCCGCGCCGACAGGGCGGCTTCCAGGCGCTCGTCCAGCTCGTCCGCGGTCAGCAGACCGTCCCCTGCCGCGATCCGCAGCACATCCACCACCCGGTCCCGGTCGGCGTGGGAGGCCCGCAGCTCGGGCGGCGAGCCGGGGCCGGCGGGCTTCCCGGTGGGCGACATCTCTCCCGGCATGCTTCCGTCCTGGTCCTGTCGAACGTCTCCGCGCGACGCGGGCAGCGGCGCAACCGGAAGACCAACGCTGTATCGCGGCAGGGAGCCCCGCTGTGCCCTGTCACGGCGAGGTGTCTGCCGGCGGCGATCCACGGCGACTCACGGCACGCGGCTTACCGCATCCATCATGCCGAGGCCCGGTCGGCACAACAACCGTGCCCCGAGGGCCAGTTCGCACCGCCCCCGGGGCCGGCCGGGCAAGAAGGCGAGGCGGGGCCCGGTGCGGGCGCTAGCCGAGCAGGCCGCCCACCCCGCTCACGACGTCCGGAACGGCGCCCAGGACGTCCGTCACGGTGGCCGGTACCGAGTCCAGGACATCGCCGACCGCCTCGGTGAGCGGGCCCACGGGCTCGTGCGGCGCGGTCGGGGTGACGGCGACGGGACGCTCACGGGAGCCGGCCTGCGCGACCCGCGTGCCGTACGGCTCACGCGGTTCACCCGTCTGTTCCTCGGGAACGGGCGGGGGCGCGGGGATTTCACTGGGCTCGGCCTTCCCCGGCGCGGGCGGTGCGGAGTGCGTGGCCTCCGGCGTCACCGCCGCACCGCCGCTCCCCGACTCCAGGTCCCACCGCTGCCGCACCGACCCGCTCCGCCGGGCCACGACCACCCGCGTGCCGTCCACGGCCAGCGCGAGGTCCTTGTCCCAGCGCAGCAGGAGTTCGCCGCGCACCGTCAGGTCGTACGACACCTCCCCCGCGTGCACCAGGCAGCCGGAGACCACGACGCGGTGCGCACCGGGGTCGGCGGCGAGGCAGAGAGTGGGGTCGAGCGCGCTGCGCAGCAGGCCGTCGTCCTGGTACGACCACTGCTGGGACCCGCTGTCCGAGCAGAGACCGAGCCGTAGTTCCGCCCCGGTCCGCACCCGGCCCCCGCGCACGTCCAAGCAGAGCCCGGCGTCGAGGCTGCGCAGCCTGCCGTGGGCGATCTCGACGGGCTCGCCCACCGAGGCCGGGGACGGGGAGGCCGCGGAGGGCGGGTTCGCGGCGGGGCCGGGCCGGGTGGTGCCGCCGTTGGAGGCTCCCCAGGTGGTGACGCCCGGGTGCGGGACACCGTTGTCATCGGACCAGCTCCTGGCCACGAGCACGGTGGCGAGCAGCGCGAGGGAGACCAGGCCGGCACCGGCCAGTACGGCCTTGCGCCGTCCGATCTCGGACCCGATGCGGTGCCGTCCGGCGGGCACCACCGCAGGTGCGGGTCGGCCTCCGGCCGGCCAGGCCTCGACGACCGCGCCGTGGCCGGGCCGCGTGTCGAGGTAGCGGCGGGCGCCCCAGCCGAGCACGGTCTCGGCGAGCAGCACCTCCAGGCCGCCGTCGAAATGGCTGAGCTGTTCGGCGGCGTGGCGGCAGTACCGGCACTCGGTCAGATGCCGTTGCACATCGGGGAGCAGAGAGCCGCCCCTGCGAATGGGGACATCGAGGAGGCGGTTGTAGAAGCGGCATTCCTTCGAGGGCGCGAGTTCCCGGTGGGCGCGCACCAATCCGGTCCTGAATTGTTCACGGGCCTGGTCGAGGGCGGCCGTCGCGGTTGCGGTGTCGACACCCAGCAGACCGGCGGGTATGTTTATGGGTTCGGCTTCGGCCTCGCAGTGCCAGAGAAGGCATTGCGAGGCTCCCGGAAGAGCCTGGAAAGCGCGTTCGGCGAGTTGCCGTCTTTCGGGGGTGCCGCGTCTTGAGGCGCTGAGTCCGCGCCCGCCGGTGGTCTTGCGCAGTTCCGGTGCGACCACGGAAATGGCTTCGTCGGCGGCCCAGGCCCGGACCGTCTCCCGAACCGCCACGAGGAGCTGGGGGCGCAGGGCGCCGCCCACCGCGCCGCCGGCCAGTCTGCCGAGGACCCGCTCGAAGGCGGCGCTGGCGACGAGCTGGGCGGTGGGCGTGGCGGAGGCGAGACAGACGACGGCGTAGTCGCAGGTGGCGCGCCAGTGCCGGGCGAGCAGCAGGGCGACGGCATGATGTCTGGCCGTGGGGGTCCCGGTGAGCTGGGCGATGAGATTGCGGTCGGACTCCCCCGGGGTCGAACCGGGGCGAGGCGGGTAAGGCGGGCGTGGGGGGTAGGGGGATTGCACTGAACCATTTCCTTCCGGGCCGCAGGACGGCATGCGAAATGGCGCCCTGACGGAATGCAGTGCTGATTGGTGCGTACCTTTAGGATCCATAACGGCAGGCCTGACGGCCGTACCGTTCCATGGACCCTCCCGCGGGGTGGCTCACCTTCGCACACAGGCCTCACAGGAAACAAGAAGTTGAGGTGACCTAAGTTCAAAGACACGGGAATTCAGATAAGTTACCGGCGGTATGCAAGCTCCGCCGGGATTCAGCGGTCGCACAGGTTCAACTTGTGTGCGCCACGGACCCGATGGCACACGAAATCTTCAACTCCCGGACGGCCGGGGTCACCCGCGGCGGAACGTGGAGTTCCACAGCCGCCTCCCACGTTTCTCCCGGCCCTCTCTCATCCAGGCGGGCCAGCATGTACGGCATGACCGCCCCCCACCCCTCCCCCACCCCCACGCCCCGGCCGGTCCGCAAGGCCGTCGTCCCGGCCGCCGGGCTCGGTACCCGGTTCCTGCCCGCCACCAAGGCGACACCGAAGGAGATGCTGCCGGTCGTCGACAAGCCGGCCATCCAGTACGTCGTCGAGGAGGCAGCCAAGGCCGGGCTCGACGACATCCTCATGGTCACCGGCCGGCACAAGCGGGCCATCGAGGACCACTTCGACAACGCCTTCGAGCTGGAGCAGGCGCTGGCCGCCAAGGGCGACACCGTGCGCCTGGACGCCGTACGCGATCCCGCGCGGCTCGCCGACATCCACCACATCCGCCAGGGCGACCCGCTCGGTCTCGGCCACGCGGTGCTGTGCGCCAAGCACCACGTGGGCGACCAGCCCTTCGCGGTGCTCCTCGGCGACGACCTGATCGACGCCCGCGAGACCCTGCTCAGCCAGATGCTGGACGTCCGCGACCGCCACCAGGGCAGTGTCGTCGCGCTGATGGAGGTCGACCCGTCCCAGGTCCACCTCTACGGCTGCGCCGCCGTCGAGCCGACCGGCGAGGACGGCGTGGTGAGGGTGACCGGCCTGGTGGAGAAGCCGTCCCCGGAGAAGGCGCCCAGCAACTACGCGGTCATCGGCCGCTACGTCCTGGACCCGGAGGTGTTCGACGTCCTGGAACAGACCGCTCCCGGCCGCGGCGGCGAGATCCAGCTGACCGACGCGCTGCAGGACCTGGCCGCGGCCGGCACGGTGCACGGGGTCGTCTTCGACGGACTGCGCTACGACACCGGCGACAAGGCCGACTACCTGCGCACGGTGGTCCGGCTCGCCTGCGAACGCCCGGACCTGGGGCCCGAGTTCACGGCGTGGCTCAAGGAGTTCGTGGCGGGCCTGGAAGAGGACGGGGCCGGGCGCGAGGAAAGCCGCGCCGCCTGAGCGGCCCCTGTGAAGGACGGGGTGCGGGTCCGGCGACCCTCACCCCGTCCGGCGTTCGCGGCGCCGGTCAGCCGTTGGGACGCAGCGTCCAGACGACCGTCATCTCACCCGTGACAGCCCCGTCCTCGCGCGTGATGGCGACGGCGACCGGGAACTCGGGGCGCTTGCCCTCGTCGAGTTCGGCGACGACGTCGGCGATCGGGCGGCCCAGCGTCGCGGTGGCCTTGACCGGGCCGAGGGCGACCTTCTTGTAGGCGATCTCGGCGCTGACGGCGAGCGGCACGGCCCGGGAGAGCTGGTCGCCGAAGGCGGCCAGCACGATCGCGCCGCTCGCGGACTCGGCGAGGGTGAACATCGCGCCCGCGTGCGGGCCACCGATGTGGTTGTGGAAGTCGCCCTGGTCCGGCAGGGACAGCACGGCCCGCTCCGGAGTGGTCTCCAGGTACTCCAGGTTGAGGGTCCGCACCATCGGGACCGTGGCGGCGAGCATCTCGCCGATCGACATCTGGTCAGTGCTCATGACGGCCATGTTACTCATGAGTAGAAGAGCCTGGCCAGAGCCGATACGGTGATCGTTGTCAAAGGCATTCGCCTTCGAGGATCCGGACGGCGACCTCCGCGGTACGCCTGTACGACGTCCCGGCCGGCCGAGGTACCGGTACGGTCCCGGCGACGGCCGGTTACCGGAACGTGTCCCGGGCGGCACTAGGGTTACGAGCCATGTGGCCAGAACAGCAGCCGCCAGGGGGCGAGCAGTACCCGCAGAACAACCCGTATCAGCAACCGGGTTACCAGCAGCCGAATCCGTATCAGCAGCCCGGCTACCAGCAGTATCCGCAGCAGGGCGGGTACGGGCAGCAGCCGCAGTGGGGCCCGCCGGGGCCCGCCGGCGCTCCGCAGGCACCGTCCGGCGGGGGCGGGGGCGGGGGCGGAGGAGGCGACCACACCAAACTGGTCGCGATCATCGCGGCGACGGCCGTCGTGGTGGCGGCCGGGGTGACCGGGTTCCTGGTCCTCGGCGGCAAGAAGGACGACAAGGCGGACACCGGCAAGAACCGGCAGGCGACCCATGCGCCGGCCGTCTCCGCCTCTGCCTCCGCCTCCGCGTCGGCGGACGACGATCCGCGCGGTGCCGACGGGACCGAGAAGCCGACGATCGCGGGCTGGAAGACCGTCGTGAACCCCAAGTGGGGCACGGCCTTCGACGTGCCGGCCGACTGGGAGGTGCTGACCTCGGGGACGTCCGTCGGCTTCGAGGACAAGGACGGCAAGCCGATCATCACGATGTCGGCGCCCGCCCAGTACAAGTCGAAGTGGTGCACGAGCGACGACGACAAGGACGGCAGGACCGAGGACACGGCCCTGGCGGCGGTGGGTACCAAGGGCGAGAGCGGCGCGAAGACCGGGGGCGACGCGGCCGTCCGGGAGGTCCCCTGGTGGGTGTACGGCGGCTACACGTACCCGGACAAGAAGACCATCACCTGGGACAAGAAGGCCACCGCCTACACCACCGCGTCGGGCGTCAAGGGCGCCTACGCCTGGGCGCGTTCGACGAACACCCCGCAGAAGGGCAAGTGCGCGAGCGACGGCAAGGCGATCACGTTCGGCTTCGAGAACTCGGCCGGCGACCTGGTGTCCTGGGACTTCTACGGCGCCAAGGGAGTGAACGGCGAGGTCCCCACCGCGACGATCATGAAGATCCTCAGCACGGTCCGGCTGCACGGCACCCCGACCGGGGGCTGACGGCGGCCGGGAACGGGACGCCTGGGGACCGGACGCCCAGGCGTCGGATGCCCGGGAATCGGATTGGCAGGGCGGGCTTCCGGCGGGGATAGTCGGGCGGTGACCTCCGCCTCCGACTCCCCCGGCACCCCTGTCCGCCTGCGCAGACCCGCCTGGGCGGGCCGCAACTACAGCCTGCTGACCGCGGCGACGATCGTGACGAGCCTGGGCGCCAACGGCTCTCTGATCGCCGCCGCGTTCGCGGTGCTGGACGCGGGCGGCGACGGCGGGGACGTCGGCCTGGTGGCCGCCGCCCGCACCTTCCCGCTGGTGCTGTTCCTGCTCGTCGGCGGCGCGGTGGCGGACCGTCTCCCCCGTCATCACGTGATGGTCGCGGCCAACGGCCTCAACTTCCTCTCCCAGGGCGCCTTCGCCGTCCTCGTGCTCACCGGCGAACCCCGCCTGTGGCAGATGATGCTGCTCACCGCGCTGGGCGGCACCGGCCAGGCGTTCTTCAGCCCGGCCGCGGAGGGCATGCTGATGTCCTCGGTGAGCGGCGAGCAGGCGGGCCGTGCGTTCGCCGTGTTCCGGATGGCGATGCAGAGCGCGGCCCTCGGGGGTGCGGCCCTGGGCGGCGCGCTGGTGGCGGCGGTGGGCCCCGGCTGGGTGCTGGCGGTGGACGCGGCGGCGTTCGCGGTCGCCGGTGCGCTGCGCTCGTTCCTCGACGTCAGCCATATCCCGCCGCGCGCCCCGGGCGAGGGGATGCTGGCCGATCTCCGGGAGGGCTGGCGGGAGTTCGCGGGCCGCCCCTGGCTGTGGGGGATCGTCGTCCAGTTCTCGATCGCGAACGCGATGGTGGGCGCCGCCGACGCGGTGTACGGCCCGCTGGTCGCCCGCGACAGCCTCGGCGGCCCGGGACCCTGGGGCCTCGCCCTCGCCTCCTTCGGCGCGGGCACGGTGGCCGGCGCCCTCCTGATGACCCGCTGGAAACCCCGCCGGCTCCTCTTCGTCGGCACCCTCTGCATCTTCCCGCTCGCGCTCCCCTCGGCGGCGCTGGCGGTACCCGTCCCCGTGGGAGCCCTCTGCGCGGTGATGTTCCTGGCCGGGACCACGGTCGAGGTCTTCGGCGTCTCCTGGATGACCGCCCTGCACCAGGAGATCCCCGAGGAGAAGCTCTCCCGGGTCTCGGCGTACGACTGGTTCGGCTCCGTCTCCCTGCTGCCCCTGGCGACGGCGCTGGCGGGCCCCGCCGAGCAGGCCTTCGGCCGGGGCCCGGCCCTGTGGGGCTGCGCGGGCGTGGTCGTCGCCGTGACGGCCGCGGTGCTGCTCGTCCCGGACGTACGCAACCTCACCCGCCGCACGGTCCCGGTCACCGCGCAGCCGTCGGCCGCCTCACCCGATCCCGAACGTTCCGCCGGGGGGCTCGGGTGACGGTACGGCGTCCGCGTCCCCGACCGGCCGGGCCGCGCCGACGAACTCCCGCAGCGCGGGCCCGTGTTCGACCCGCGCCGGAAAGGCGTCGGCGGCCGTACGTCGGGCCAGCGGGCCGGCGTCGATCGGCCGGTGCGAGGCGATGAGCACCGCGTTCCCGAACCGCCGCCCGCGCAGCACGCCGGGCTCGGCGATGAGCGCCAGCTCCTCGAAGACGGCGGCGAACGTGGCGAGTTGAGCACGCAGGAAGCCGAAGGGGGCGGAGTCCGCGAGGTTGGCCAGGTAGACCCCGTCACCCCTCAGCACCCGCTCGGCCTCCCGCGCGTAGCCCAGCGAGGTCAGGTGCGCGGGAATCCGGGACCCCCCGAAGACATCGGCGACGATCACGTCGGCGGAGTCCGCGGGCGCCGCTTCCAGCCAGCCCCGCGCGTCGGCGGCGTGCAGGGCGATCCCGGTGCCGTCCGTCAACGGCAGGTGCTCGGTGACCAGCTCCAGCAGCTCCCGGTCGGCGTCCACGACATCCTGCCGGGACCCCGGCCGGGTCGCCGCCACATACCGGGGCAGCGTGCAGGCGCCCCCGCCGAGATGCAGCACGTCCAGGGGCGCGCCGGCCTCCGCCACGGCGTCCAGCACATACCCCAGCCGCCGGGCGTACTCGAACTCGAGATGCGTCGGCTCGTCGAGATCCACATACGACTGCGGCGCCCCGTCGACGGTCAGCAACCAGGCCCGCTCCCGATCGACGTCGGGCATCAGCTTGGCGGTCCCGTGCTCGGTGACCCGGACGACGGGTATGGATTCACTCACGCCACCATTGTCGCGCCCCCAAAGAGACCCACCGCACCCCCCGACGACCACTGTGGCGCCCCGAAAGGGGCGCGGGGAACTGCGCGACCAGCCCCCACCGGCCCGCAGTCCCCCACGCACCGCAACCTCACTCCACCGAGGTCACGGTCCCCGCCCCCACCGTCCGGCCGCCCTCACGGATGGCGAACCCGAGCCCCGCCTCCAGCGGAACCTCCCGCCCCAGCTCCACGGTCATCTCGACCGTGTCCCCGGGCCGGGCGACCGCCACCTCACCGAGGTCGACGTCCCCGACCACATCCGCGGTACGGATGAAGAACTGCGGCCGGTACCCCGTCGAGACCGGAGTCGTACGACCCCCTTCGCGCCCCGACAGGACGTACACCCGCGCCGAGAACCGCCGCGCCGGCACCACACTCCCCGGCGTCGCCACCACATGCCCCCGCCGCACCGCGTCCCGGGGCACGCCCCGCAACAGCAGCGCCACGTTGTCCCCGGCCTGCGCCTCGTCCATCGGCTTCCCGAAGGTCTCAAGCCCGGTGACGACGGTCTCGACGTCGGCGCCGAGCACCTCCACCCGGTCGCCGACCCGCACGGTCCCCCTCTCCACGGCACCGGTCACGACCGTCCCGCGCCCGGTGATGGTGAGCACGTTCTCCACCGGCAGCAGGAACGGCGCGTCCAGATACCGCTCCGGCATCGGCACGTACGTGTCCACCGCGTCGAGCAGCGCCTCGATCGACGCCGCCCACCGCGGGTCCCCCTCCAGTGCCTTGAGCCCGGAGACCCGTACGACGGGCACGGAGTCGCCCCCGTAGCCGTGCGCGCTGAGCAGCTCCCGCACCTCCAGCTCCACGAGCTCGACCAGCTCCTCGTCCGCCGAGTCCGCCTTGTTCAGCGCCACCACCACGTGGTCGACGCCCACCTGCCGGGCGAGCAGCACGTGTTCGGCGGTCTGCGGCATGATCCCGTCGAGCGCGGAGACGACGAGGATCGCCCCGTCCAGCTGCGCGGCCCCGGTGACCATGTTCTTGACGTAGTCGGCATGGCCCGGCATGTCCACGTGGGCGTAGTGCCGGGTGTCGGTCTCGTACTCGACGTGCGCGATGTTGATGGTGATGCCGCGGGCGGCCTCCTCGGGGGCCCGGTCGATGCGGTCGAACGGCACGAACGTGCCGGTGCCGCGCTCGGCGAGGACCTTGGTGATGGCGGCGGTCAGGGTGGTCTTGCCGTGGTCGACGTGGCCCATCGTGCCGATGTTGAGATGCGGTTTGGTGCGGACGTATGCCGTCTTGGGCATGGCTGTACCTCGAAGCCTGGTCAGCGGTGATGCGCCTCGTCAGGGCGAGACGCGGGGACCCCGGGGAACCGGCCGACCCTCCCCCTGCGGGGTCCGCCGGACTTTCCGGGGAGGGTCAGCTTCGGGTGCCGTCGACAGCGGCCGCGAGAACGGGGACGGCAGCCTTCGGCGCATCCGCGACTGCGGATGCTGCGACGAGGAAGGCGAACCGGAACATGACACAGATCATGTCCGACGCGTCGCCCCACGTCGAACGGTTTTCCGCGACGCCGATTTCGCCCAATGGACCGCATCCATACGGCGATCACACATCCGCTTCGGTTACTGTCGCCGAATGCTCGATGCCAACCGCTCTGGCACCGCCACGGCCCCTCCCCGGGTCGCCGCCAAGGAGCTGACCATCGCCGTGCCCGCTCCGGTGAGCTTCGGCGCGCGCTGCACGCGCGCGCTGCTGTCGCCGTGGTCCCGGCTGTCCCTGCTCGTCGCCCTGCTGGCGGCCGCCGCGTCGTCGGTGCTGCTCTTCGAGCCCCAGAAACTGATGACTCAGGGCTGGCCGCCCCAGGTGGCGGGCGCCACCGCGGTGGTGATCTTCGCCGTGGCGTACGGCCTGATCACGGTGGCGTTCGTGCCCCGGCCGATCCTGAACCTGGCGGCCGGTGCGCTGTTCGGCTCGGCGCTGGGCATGGGCGCGGCCATGGCCGGCACCGTGCTCGGGGCGTGGCTCTCCTTCGCGCTGGGCCGGCTGCTCGGCCAGGAGGCACTGCGCCCGCTGCTGCGCGGCCGGCTGCTGAAGGCGGCGGACAACCAGTTCAGCAGGCACGGCTTCCGCTCGATGCTGGCGGTACGCCTGTTCCCCGGCGTCCCGTTCTGGGCCGCGAACTACGCGGCCGCCGTCTCCCGCATGCGGTACACCCCGTTCCTGGTCGCCACCGCCCTGGGCTCGATCCCGAACGTGGCCGCCTACGTCGTGGCAGGCGCCCGAGCCTCGACACCGACGTCCCCGGTCTTCCTGATCTCGGTGGCAGCCATCGTCGTACCGGCGCTGGCAGGAGCAGTGGTGGCCTGGAAAAAACGCCACCACCTACGCCCCAAGCCATAGCGCCCCGTAAGGGGTGCGTGGGTGCGAAGCGCCCCGTAAGGGGCGCGGGGAACTGCGCGCTCAGCCCCAACGGCGCGTCAGCCGCCCAACGACACCAAGCGGCACCCCACCAGGCGCACGGCGGCCCCCCTACCGCACCGCTTCCAGAATCATCGCGTTCGCCAACCCACCCGCCTCACACATCGTCTGCAACCCGTACCGAGCCCCACGCTCCCGCATGGCATGCACCAGCGTCGTGGTCAGCCGAGTCCCGCTCGCCCCCAGCGGATGCCCGAGGGCGATCGCCCCGCCGTTCACGTTCACCTTGGCGAGATCCGCCCCGGTCTCCTGCCGCCAGGCCAGCACCACGCTGGAGAACGCCTCGTTCACCTCGAACAGGTCGATGTCCTCGATGCCGAGCCCGGCCCGCCGCAGCACCTTCTCCGTCGCCGGGATCACACCGGTCAGCATGAGCAACGGGTCGGAGCCGGTCACGGCGAAGGCGTGCAGCCGGGCCAGCGGCCGCAACCCGAGCCTCGCCGCGGTCTCACCGGAGGTGATGAGCACCGCGGACGCGCCGTCGTTGATCGGGCTCGCGTTGCCCGCCGTGACGTTCCACTCGATCTGCGGGAACCGCTCGGCGAACCCGGGGTCGTAGTAGGCGGGCTTGAGCCCGGCGAGGATCTCGGCGGTGGTACCGGGCCGTACCGACTCGTCACGGGCGACGCCGTCCAGCGGAGCCACCTGCGCGTCGAACAGTCCCGCCTCCCACGCGGCCGCCGCCTTCTGGTGCGAGGAGACGGCGAAGGCGTCCATCTCCGCGCGGCCGAGCGACCACTTCGCGGCGATGAGCTCGGCACTGATGCCCTGCGGGACCAGGCCCTCCGGGTAGCGCGCGGCGACGCCGGGGCCGAAGGGGTCCTTGCCGGCCGGCACGTTGGACCACATCGGCACCCGGCTCATCGACTCGACGCCACAGGCGACGACGATGTCGTAGGCGCCGGACATGACCCCCTGCGCGGCGAAGTGCACGGCCTGCTGGGAGGAGCCGCACTGGCGGTCCACCGTGGTCGCCGGGACCGTCTCGGGGAGGCCGGCGGACAGGACGGCGTACCGGGTGGTGTTCATGGCCTGCTCGCCGACCTGGTCGACGGTGCCGCCGATCACGTCGTCGATGAGGGCGGGGTCGACGCCGGAGCGCTCGACGAGGGTGCGCAGGGTGTGGGCGAGGAGTTCTACGGGGTGGACGTGCGCCAGGGACCCGTTCGGCCTGCCCTTCCCGACGGGGGTGCGTACGGCTTCGACGATGACTGCGTCACGCATCACGGGGACCTCGATTGCCAGTCTCGATTACCGGTGAGTAGGAAATCCGAACCCACCATAACCCTGAGAGTTTGAAAATCCAACCCTCCACTAGACTGGCCCTATGGCCGCCCCCAAGGACCCCCGCCCGTGTTCGATCGCCGACGCCCTCGCGCTCGTCGGCGAGAAGTACTCCCTGCTGGTCCTGCGGGAGGTGTGCCTGGGCAACGGCCGCTTCGACCAGCTGGTGCGCAACATCGGCGCCCCGCGCGACATCCTGGCCACCCGGCTGCGCCGGCTCGTGGACGCCGGGATCCTCACCAAGCGGGTCTACAGCGAGCGGCCGCAGCGCTTCGAGTACCTGGCCACGCAGGCGGGCCTCGAACTGCAGCCGGTCCTGTTGACCCTGATGGCCTGGGGCGACCGCCACCTCCACCCGGACGGCGACCGCCCGATGGTGATCGAGCACGGCTGCGGGAAGGCCCTCACCCCGGTCGTCACCTGCGCGGCCTGCGGCGACCCGGTGCGGCACGGGGACTCGACGGCCCACCCGCAGGCACCGGGCTGGACCGTCACCGGACCGGAGGCCGCCTGAGCGGCCCGCTCCCCCCGGCGGTGGACGCCGAGCCGCCCGGCAGTCACGCGAACGCGACCTCCCCGTCGCTCACCAGGGATGCGACTCCAGGTATTCGGCGATGTCCGCGCGCTCCCAGGCGCCGTCGCCGATGACGACCCGGTAGCGGCGCCGGAGGGTGTCGCCGGGGGCCAGTTCCAGCTCGTCGTGGAAGGCCCAGGAGGGGGCGATGCCGGCGAACGGGTCGTTGCGCACGAACCAGTGGGCGGGGTGGCTGCCCTGGGTGCCCGAGTGGTCGTTCTCCGGGGCGTGTTCGAAGACGACGGTGGCATGGCCGTCGGCGCCGTCGTGCTCGCCGGACAGGGCCAGCCAGGCGGACCGGGAGCCCATGAGCTCCGGGCCCTCCCCCTCGGGGCCGATGATCCGGCCGTCCCGGAAGGCGCGCGGGCCGCGCCAGAACAGGCCGGTGTAGCCCGCCTGTTCACGCCCGGCCGTGGTCGGGCTGCCGAACAGCAGCGGTTCGGCACGGCGGTTGGTGATCGCGCTGGTCCAGGTGAGCGCCCAGGAACCGGAGTCGGGGTCCACGTCGTGGACCTCCACCCGCCGCTGCTCTTCCGCCCACAGCGTCCCGTCGTACGGATGCCAGGTCAGCCGCTCCGCGACCACCAGACGGCCGTCGGCCGAGGACAGCTCGTCGAAGCCGGCGTGCCGCATCGAGCCGACACGCTCCGGGATGGCGAGGTAACCCTGGCCGTGGACATAGGAGTTGCCGCCCCACAGATTCGCGCCCGACAGGTGCGAGGCGGTCAGGGAGAGGCCCTTGTGCCAGCGGTGGTCGTTGGGCCGGTAGTCGGTGACGACGTCCCCGGCGAGGGTACGGATCGGGTGCAGGTAAGGCCTCGGCGCCTCCCAGGCCGCCTCGGGCCGGTAGACGTACGAGAAGAGCTGTACCCCGGTGACCGGCTCGGTCACGGTGATCCGGTCGCCGTGGGTGTGCGTGATCCGCAGCTCGCCGCTCATGCGGACACCTCCTCACGCTCGGCCGGCGCCCAGCCCGGGGCGCCCCCGTGCAGGGCCGTGTAGTAAGGATCACCCGGACCGATCTCGCCCGCGCGGACGGTCGTGTCGGTGAACGCCGCCTTGTACAGCGCGGTGACCAGCTCCAGGCTGGTCCGCCCGTCCGCGCCGCTGCTGCGCGGCCGCTCCCCCGTCCGCATGGCGGCGACCAGTTCGCGCAGCTGGGCCAGGTGCGAGCTGGGCACGTCGGGACCGAAGTCCCGCCAGGCCGCCGCCTCCTCGGCGGGGACGCCCGGGGCCGGGGTGATGCGCCAGTTCCCGTTGGCGTGCCCGTACAGATGGATCAGTTCGACCGTCGCGCGCTCGCAGTCGATGCGGATGCGGCTGACCTCGTCGGGGCTGAGCACGCTGTTCACGACGGTGGCCAGGGCGCCGTTCGCGAACCGGACCAGGGCGGTGGAGACGTCCTCGGTCTCCACGTCGTGCACCAGCCTGGCGGCCATCGCCCGTACCTCGCTCCACGGCCCGAGCAGGTCGAGGAGCAGATCCGTCTGATGGATGCCGTGGCCCATCGCCGGGCCGCCGCCCTCGGTCGCCCAGCGGCCCCGCCAGGGCACCGCGTAGTAAGCGGTGTCCCGGTACCAGGTGGTCTGGCAGTGGGCGACCAGCGGACGGCCCAGCGCCCCCTCGGCCAGCAGCCGCCGTACATGGGCGGCCCCGGAGCCGAACCGGTGCTGGAAGACGATGGACGCGTACGGCCCGCCGTCCGCGCCCTCCTCCGCCTCGACCGCGTCGAAGTCGGCGAGACTCGGCACCGGCGGCTTCTCGCACCACACCCAGGCGCCGGCCCGCAGCGCGGCCACCGTCTGGTCCCGGTGCAGGGTCGGCGGGGTGCCGATGGTGACCAGGTCGGGCCGCTGTTCGGCGAGCATCCGGTCCAGGTCGGTGTAGGCGTGCGGGATGCCGGCCTCGGCGCAGAACGCCTGGACCGCGGTGGCATCGATGTCGACGGCGGCGACGACCTCGGTCTCGCCCTCCGCGGCCAGTTGGGCGAGGGCGGGCAGATGGGAGCCGCGCCCGATGGCGCCGGCGCCGACGACGGCGGCTCGGATGCGCCGCCCGGCGAAGGGGGGTGTCGAGCGGGGGGAGCGGGGCATGGACGTGATCAGCACTCCTCGGGCGTGTACCGGCGATGGGCGAACTCCCGCCCGAGTTGCGCCGCACCCGCACCCCGACGTGCTGGAGCAAGCGCTTTCTCCTGCAGAAACGTAAGCGGCGGCACCTTGACCGGTCAACACCCCGTGGCCGGCCGTCCGTCTGTCGAACCCCTGTGTCCCGCCGTCACTCCGGCCCGATACGCTGCCGTTGCACGCGCATGATCACGTGCGCCCGTGTGATGCACGTGTGCCCGCGCGACCGCCAGCCCCTTCCACACCCCTGGGACGCCGTACCTTCATGTCTTGGTTTGAATCGCTGGTCCTCGGCCTCGTCCAGGGGCTGACCGAGTTCCTGCCCGTCTCCTCCAGCGCGCATCTGCGGCTGACCGCGGCCTTCTCCGGCTGGGAGGACCCGGGCGCCGCCTTCACAGCGATCACCCAGATCGGCACGGAGACCGCGGTGCTGATCTACTTCCGCAAGGACATCGGGCGGATCGTCTCGGCCTGGTTCAGATCGCTGTACACCAAGGCGATGCGGCGCAGCCACGACGCGCAGATGGGCTGGCTGGTGATCGTCGGCTCGATCCCGATCGGTGTGCTGGGCGTGACGCTCAAGGACCAGATCGAGGGTCCGTTCCGCGATCTCCGGATCACCGCGACCATGCTCATCGTCGTCGGCATCGTCATCGGCGTCGCCGACCGGCTCGCCGCCCGCGACGAGACGGGCGGCAAGCACCGGGCGCCCAAGCAGCGCAAGACGCTGGAGAACCTCGGGGTCAAGGACGGCCTGGTCTACGGCCTCTGCCAGGCCTGCGCCCTGATCCCCGGCGTCTCCCGCTCCGGCGCCACCATCAGCGGCGGCCTGTTCATGGGCTACAAGCGCGAGGCGGCGGCCCGCTACTCCTTCCTGCTCGCCATCCCGGCGGTGCTGGCCTCCGGCGCCTTCGAGGTGAAGGACTCCGTGGGCGAGGGCCAGGTGGCCTGGGGCCCGACCCTGTTCGCCACGGTGATCGCGTTCGCGTCCGGCTACGCGGTGATCGCGTGGTTCATGAAGTGGATCTCCAACAAGAGCTTCATGCCGTTCGTCTGGTACCGCATCGCCCTCGGCGTCGTCATCATCGCCCTGGTCTCGGCGGACGTCCTCAGCCCGCACGCGGCGGAGTCGGCGAGCTAGGCGCTCCGCTGGGAAGGGCCGCGCCGGGTCGTCGGTTGTCTGCAGCGCCGTGGGGGCTGGTCGCGCCCACGCGGCGGAGCCGCATATGGATTCAGCCCCGCGCCCCTTCAGGGCGCTGTCGGCGTGCCCTGGTGGTAGTACATGCGCCAGCCCGTCTCCGTGAGGCGCCACAGGGAGCTGCGCCAGGCCCGGCGGCCCTGGTTGTCGGCGGAGTAGGTCAGGTGCACGATGCCCGGGGCCAGTACGGTCCCGGACATCTCGGTCACCTCGACCGGTGACTCCGGGGACACCGATCCGCCGCTGGTCACCGTCAGGATCGACGTCGCGTCCCAGCGGCGGCCGGACACCCCGACCTCGGTGAACCCCGGGTCGAGCAGTTCCAGGACGAGGTCCGGGCGGGCGCGCACCTCGGGCTCGAGAAGCCGCAGCTCCGCGTCGATGGCCGCCTGCACCGCGCGCTGATCCTCGTCGTCCGTCATATGCCGACCCTACGGACACTCCGTCGCCGGGGACAGCGGATATCCGCTCGGGATCAGCCCAGCTTGAGCAGCAGATCCGCGAGTTCGGCCGACATGGTGATCATGCAGTCGTGGCCGGCGGGCAGCTCCCACACCTGCTCCGTCGCGGGGACCGGACGGCGCACAACGCCCTCCGGAACGTTCGCCACACAGTGGATGTGGGTCCGGGGGATGGTGCGAACCGCCGGATCGTCCAGGCGCACCGGCTGCTGGAAGCTGCGCACCGACTGGTCGGACAGCAGGGTGCGCAGCCACGCCGCGTCCGCCGCCTCGGTCACCCCGAACAGCCCGTAGGGCGGCGGCAGTTCGGGCAGCGGCGGGACCCGCCAGCCGCTGTCGGACGCGAGGGCCCGGTCGATCAGGGCCCGGGTCACGGGCTGGATGTCGGCCGCGGTCTCGCCGTGCTCCGGGACCATCGCGTCGAGGTAGACCAAGTGCCCGACGCGCTCCGGGACTTCGTTGGCCGCCGACGAGACGACCAGCCCCGCGTAGCTGTGTCCGACGAGGACGACGTCGGTGAGGTCCTCGTCCCTGATCAGGCCGACGACGTCGGCCACGTAGGTGTCGAGGCCGACGTCCGGACCGAGCAGCCCGGCCTTCTCGCCGTGCCCGGTCAGGGAGGGCGCGTACACCCGGTGCCCGGCCGCCGTCAGCAGGGGGACCACCCGCTCCCAGCACTCCCCGCTGTGCCAGGCGCCGTGTACCAGCAGATAGGTCGACATGATCACGCTCTTTCCATGGCAGGTCGCTGTCACCGGCCACGTTCGCGGCCCGGCTCCGGCCGGGGCAGTGCCCTGGTGATCCTGGGGGTGACAGGACCAGGCACGGGCACGGGGACCGCATTACGGTGGCGGGATGACCGACGAACCGAACCTGCTGGGCGCCTACGTGCGCGCCCGCCGCGAGCTGGTCACGCCGGAGCAGGTCGGCATTCCCGTGCTGGGGGTACGGCGGGTGCCGGGCCTGCGCCGGGAGGAGGTCGCGATGCTGGCCGGCATCAGCTCCGACTACTACCTGCGCCTGGAGCAGGGCCGCGACCGCAACCCCTCCGTGCAGGTCCTGGAGTCCCTCGCCCGCGTCCTGCGGCTCGACGAGGACGCGACGGCGTATCTGCTCCGCCTCGGCGCCGACCGGCCCCGCCGACGCCGGCGCCGGGCCCGGAGGGAGACCGTTCCGCCCGGCGTCGCCCAGCTCGTCGCCGCCCTGCCGCTCCCCGCCCTCGTCGAGGGCCGCTACTTCGACGTCCTCGCCGTCAACGCCCTGGCGACGGCGCTGTCACCGCGCTTCTCGGTCGGCGCCAACCGGCTGCGGGACATCTTCCTCGACCCCGCCGAGCAGGCCCTTCACCCCGGCTGGGAGGAGGCCGGTGCCGGTATGGTCGCCGGCTTCCGCCGCTCCGTCGGGACGGACACGGACGACCCCCGCGTCATCGACCTCGTCGGCGAACTCTCCCTCGCCAGCCCGCACTTCAGCCGGCTCTGGGCCCGGCACGACGTGGCTTCCTGCGACGGCGCGGCCAAGGTCGTCGACCACCCCCAGGTCGGCCGTCTGCGACTGAACCGGGAGCGGCTGAGCGTCAGCGGCACGGCCGGGCAGACGCTCGTCGTCTACCACCCGGACCCGGGCAGCGGCAGCGCCGAGAAGCTCGCGCTGCTCGCCTCGGCGCTGCCGACGGGGTGAGGACGACCGGGCGCCGCATCTCGGCCAACCCCCGACTTCCTTTGTTTTCCGGGGGTTTGGAATCGCCGTACCGGCTCCGGCGAGGGCGAAGGCCCGCACATGGGCGTACGGCCCGGTCCGGGTCACGGCCGGCGGCCTGGCAAATGCCAAGGCGTGGCCGCCCGCCCGTCGTATCGCCCGTGACCAACCCCATACGGTCTGCGTAGTGGCCCGGTGGCGCAGGGTCAGTTCTTGCCCCTACGCTGTTCGGTATGTCCCCCGATTCCCGAACCCCTGGTTCCGTGCGGTCTGCTGCCGAGGTCAACGAGCACATCCGGGCGCTGTGGCTGCGTGCGGGCGGAACACTGTCGGCCCAGGAGCGGACGGAGTACGAGCTGCTGGTGGTCGAGTGGGCCGCGGCGATCCGCGAGCAGATCATCGAGGCGGCCTGACCGGCTGAGGGTTCAGCGGCCGCCGGAGACCCGCAGCACCGTGCCCGTCGTATAGGAGGCCTCGGGCGACAGCAGCCAGGCGATCGCGGCGGCGATCTCCTCGGGCTCACCGGCGCGGCCCAGCGGCGTGGTGGCACCGACCCGGCCGGCCCGGCCGGGGTCGCCCATCGCCGCGTGGATCTCCGTGTCGATCACACCGGGCGCCACCGCGTTGACCCGCACGCCGTCCGGGCCGAGTTCCTTGGCGAGGCCCACGGTGAGGGCGTCGACGGCCGCCTTGGTCGCCGCGTAGTGGACGTATTCGCCGGGGCTGCCGAGGGTGGCCGCCGCCGAGGACACGTTCACGATCGCACCGGTGCCGCGCGGTCCCATCAGCCGGGCCGCCCGGCGTGTACACAGCAGCGTACCCAGCAGGTTGACCTCCACGACCCGGCGCAGGTCCGCGGTCTCCGCGTCGGCCAGTCGTCCGAACGGCCCGGTCACCGCGGCGTTGTTCACCAGCCCGGTGACGGCCCCCAGTTCCCGTTCCGCCGTGTCGAACAGCCGCTCCACATCGGCCTCCACGGACGTGTCCACCTGGACGACGGCACACCGCGCCCCGGCCTTGCGCACCCCCTCCGCGACCGCCTCGGCGGCATCCGCGTCCCGGACGTAACCGATCACGACGTCGTGCCCGTCGGCCGCGAGCCGCAGACAGGTCGCGGCGCCGATACCCCGGCTGCCACCGGTGACCACCGTGACGGGACGTGCCATCGCGAACCTCCTCGATCCGACCGGACAGCGATCTTACGACGGCAGCTGCGCGGGCATCCCGTCGGCCACGGGGTACGGCCGCTCCTCGGGCAACAGCCCGGCCGCCGCGTCGAGTTCACCGGCCCGGACCAGCTCGTGGACCTGGCTCACCCGAGAGGCCCAACTGGAGGGAGCGGTGCGGCAGCGCGTTGAGGTGCAGGTCCCGCTCGGGATCCCGCGGTACCCGCGCGGGCGCACGCCGCGACTCCCGTTGCCGGGCGGCCTGGTTCTCGTGCAGTCCGAAGACGTCTCCTGCCCCTCCTCGGTGCCCCAGCCGCAGCGGTGGATCATCCGGAGGAAGGATGGCTTGATCCAGGTCAAGCCCCGCTCACCGGCCTTTTGCCGTACCGCTCTCCTGCGCTTCGAGAAGTTCGTCGCCGTGCTCGATCGCCCAGCGCCCAAGTGCCGTCATCGGGCCGTCGACCAGGCTCTGCCCCAAACCGGTCAGGGCGTAGTCGACGCGCGGCGGTGCCTCGGCATGTGCGTGGCGCTCGATCAGTCCGCCCGCGAGCAGACGGTGCAGGCAGTCGGTCAGCACCTTGTCGCTGATGCCCCCGATCGCAGCGCGCAGCTCGCGGCGTCGGCGCGGTCCCAGGCGAAGGGCCGCCAGCACAACGGGATCCCAGGTATGGGCGAAGAGATCGGTGGCCGCGCGCAGCAGGCAGTCGGCGACCCACTCGTGGCGGTGGGCGTCGTCCTCAGTCATCTCGCCGCCCGTCATCGTGTGTCCGGCACGCACTGATCGGTGCGTAACGCCTTGCCTACCGTAACCACCCGACCGACAGCTATGGGAAAGGCACAGATCGGATGCGCATCGGGATCCTGGGAACAGGCACACTGGCGGCGGCCCTGGGTGAGGGCTGGGCACGTGCGGGGCATGAGGTGGCGATCGGCGGACGGTCGCAGGTCAAGGCGGAGAGGCTCGCTGAGCGACTGGGCCACCACGTGCTCGCTGTCACGCCACGTGAAGCGGTCACCGGCCGCGACGCGGTGCTCCTCGCCGTGTCCTGGGACGGCGTCGAGGACATGCTGGGATCGGTGGGCGCCGCCGACGGCGCGCTCGCGGGGATGCCGTTGATCGATCCTACGAACGCCGTCACGCACGGCGTAGGGGTTCTGCTCATCGAACCCGGTGAATCGATGGCGCAGCGAACCGCCGGCCTTGCTCCCGGAGCCGGGGTCGTGAAGGCGTTCCACCTCTTTCCCGCCGACCAGTGGACGAGGCCGCCCGGTGACGGCCGGTCCCGTGTGACGGTGGCGATGTGCGGTGACGACGCGACGGCCCTGCACGTCGTCGGTGAACTGGTCCGTGACGTCGGCGGAGTCCCGGCAACCGTGGGGACGCTGGATCGCGCCCGCCAGTTGGAGGAGGTGGCGGGTTTCGTCATCGGCATGGCCTTCGCGGGCTTCGCCCCCGGCTCCGCGATCCCTCATGCCCCGTCGGACGACGGACTCGCCGGCTCACAGAGGTAGCCGAGCCTCGTTGTGATCGGCTGCGCCCTTCGACCAGGGCTCGCCTCGGCCGTCTACGATCCCCGGTCATGACCGATGACGCGCTCGACCACTCCCGGCCCGGTCCGCTCACCAGCCTCGCCACCGACCAGTTGTGGCTCATCAAGGGCCTGCCGGCCGATCCGGTCGGTATGTGTGCTGCCGTACAGAGCCTGGTCATCCAGCCGACCGATGCCGCCGCGCTCGGCGTTCCCGAAGAGCGGCTCGCGGAGAAGGACATCCGGCCGGTGAACGAGTTGGTCGCCACGCTGACCGCGCTGGACCCCTCTCCTCTGCAACACCCCCGGCCCCCGGAGAGAAGGGTGGTGGGCACGTGCCGCCACTTCGCCACCATCGCCTGCGCGATCCTGCGGGCACGGGGCATCCCCTCCAGGGCCAGGTGCGGCTTCGGCACCTGCTTCCTGGAGGGACGCGGCCTCGACCACTGGATAACCGAGTACTGGAACGCCGGCGAACGGCGCTGGATACGCGTCGACACGGAACATCTGGGCCACGGTTACGTCGAGCGCCCGGAGGACCTCGCACCGGGCGAGTTCCTGACCGGCGGCGAAGCGTGGATCCAGTACCGCAAGGGGCTGATCGATCCACAGCTGTTCGGGGTGTTCGGCACTGATCACGCCTGGGGACCCGCGGAGATCAGCGGCAACGCCGTCCGCGACCTCGCGGCCCTCTGCAAGCTGGAGATGCTGCCCTGGGACGAGTGGGGCCTGATGACCGAGGCCTACGAGGGCAAGACCGGCCCCGACTACGACCGGCTCGTCGACACGGTCGCCGAGGCCTGCCTCGGCGCGGATCCGGCCGCCCTGACCGCTCTGTTCGCCAACGGGGATCTCGCGGTCCCCCGCCACATGATCAGCCTCTGATCAGCCCCGGCTCACCGCTTCCGCTGCCTGCTGGAGGCCGTCGAGGATGAGGTCCAGGCCGAATTCGAACTCGTCGCCGTAGGCGTACCCGGGACGCATGACGTGAGTGGTCGCGATCTCGGTCAGGTACGGGTACTCGCCGTCGCCGAAACCGCTCATGATGGACTCCGCCAGCTCGGCGGTCTCCTCCGGGGTGTCGAAGGGCAGGGTCTTCTCCTGCTGGGCGAACCCGTAGATGTAGCTGTCGAGGACCGAGACGGCGTGGGCGGTCAGGGCGAGGGAGAACCCGCCCTGACGCAGGCAGCCGAGAACGGCTTCGTGGTGACGCAGGGTGGCCGGGCCCGGGGTGGACCGGGGTACCTGGCACCTGATGGCCGGCCTGCCGTACGCGATCCGGCCCGTGAGCGGGCTGCGCGGGCCGAAGCTCCCCAACCCCGGCCGCAACATCGCCGGTGTCATCGAGGCGGTCGGCTCCGACGTGACGGTGTTCGCGCCCGGCGACGAGGTCTACGGCACGGCTGCCGCCGCGTTCGCCGAATACGCCGTCGCCCGTCCCGACAGGATCGCCCCCAAGCCGACCGGACTCACCTTCGAGGAGGCGGCGACGGTACCCGTCAGCGCGCTCACCGCACTCCAGGCGGTTCGCGACAACGGCCGTGTCCAGGAGGGCCAGCAGGTCCTGATCACGGGAGCCGCCGGCGGCGTGGGCACCTTCGCCGTCCAACTCGCCCAGGTATTCGGCGCCCGGGTCACGGCCGTCGCGAGCACTCCCAAGCTCGACGCCGTACGGGCACTGGGGGCCGACCACGTGATCGACTACACGCGCAAGGACTTCCTCGCCGGCCCGCAACGCTACGACGCCATCATCGACATCGCGGGCAACGGCCGTCTGCAGGACCTGCGTCGCGCCCTCACGCCCCGCGGCAGGCTGGTCATCACCGGCGGCGAGACGGACGGCCGCTGGCTCGGCGGCACCGACCGGCAGCTCCGCGCCCAGATGCTGTCACCGCTCACCAGCCGGCACCTGGGCACCTTCATCGCCTCCGAGCACGCCGACGGCCTCCGCGGGCTGACCGCTCTTGTCGACGCGGGCGCGCTCCGCCCTGTCGTGGACCGTGTCTACCCCCTCGCCGAGACCGCCGCGGCCGTCCGGCACCTGCTCGACGGCCGCGTCACGGGCAAGCTGGCGCTCGCACTGCCCGCCGATGACCACCTCGGCGCCACACCAGAGGCCGAGCGCGAAGCAGCCGGCTGAAGCACGCAAACCGGAAAGTGCCGAGCCGACGCCTTGCGCCGGGCTCACCTGATCGAGATCGTCCGCCGACGCGAAGCCGTCAGGTCCCAGCCGACGGCGTCACGGCCCACCCTCCCGCAAACCGTGGCGCCCAGGCACGCCAATACTGTGAACGCGGCTTGACGACCCATGGCGAGCCTCGCTCACAGACCTTTCACGCCAACCCACCGACCCGGCGCACGTCCAGCGGATCGGGAGCCTCCGGTCACGCTCACCGAGGTGGGCGAGCGAACATGATCGCTTGACTGCACGCTGCCAGGCAGCCCTGCCGCTCGATCTCGGCCATCCGGATGACCTGTCCGCTGCTGCCGTCGAAGGGCACCCGCCGGTCCAAGGCGCGAACGAGGGCACCCCCGACCTGCCCGGTTCGCGGCGAGTTGTCTTGATCGCGAAGTGGGCCGTTGCTAAGCCTTTGGCACTCAGCCCTAGCGAGGACTTCGTGTATCAAGAGCCCCGTCTTCCTGTTCCTCCGCGTTCACGTGTCCGGGGATTCGTCTGCGCCGTCGCGGCCATCGCCCTCGTGACGCTCACCGCCGCGACAAGTCCGCCCGACGCGGACACCCGGACCGCGGCGGACCCGGCAGCCGTGGTCCGCGAGTGGAACGCCGTCGCCACCGACACGATCAAGACCAGTCTCGGCCCACGCCCCTCCGGGCAGGCAGCGATCTGGGAGGGGTTCGTCTCCGTCGCCGTGTACAACGCCGTGGTGGGGATCGAAGGCGGCTATGCCCTGTACAAATGGCACGAGCGCGGTCCGGCCAGGGCATCCTCCGCGGCGGCCGCCGCCACCGCGGCCCACGACGTGCTGCTCACCTGCTTCCCCGCCTTCAAGGCACGGCTCGACACCGCCTACGCGGACTCGCTCGCCGCTCTTCCGGCCGGTCAGGCCAGAGACCGGGGCGTTGACTACGGAAAGCGCGCCGCCGCCCGCATCATCGAACTCCGGGAAGGGGACGGAAGGTTCGCGGACGTTCCCTTCACCGCTTCCCCGGCACCGGGGGTCTGGCGGCCCACTCCGCCCGCGTTCCAGCCCTTCATCGACACCTGGCTCGCGAGGCTCCGCCCCCTCCTGCTCGACTCCCCGCAGCAGTTTCGCCCCGGCGGACCACCCGCCCTCTCCTCGGCCGCCTACGCCGAGGATGTCCAGGAGTTGAAGGCCATGGGCGGGAAGACCGGCTCGGGCAGGAGCGCGCAGCAGACCGAGACCGCGCTCTTCTTCAGCGGCAACCTGGTCGAACAGGTCCAGACAGCCGTACGGGACCACGCCGCCCGGCACCGGTTCGGTATCGCCGAGACGGCCCGGCTGTTCGCTGCGGTCAACGCGTCGGCGACCGACGCCGTCGTCACGGCGTGGGACGCCAAGCTCCGTTACGGCTCCTGGCGGCCGATCACCGCCATCCGCCTCGCCGACACCGACGGCAACCCCGCGACGACGGCAGACCCGGCCTGGGAGCCGCTGCTCCTCACCCCGCCGCACCCGGACTACGTCGCCGGCCATACGACCGTCGCCGCTGCCGTGGCACGCGCCCTGACCGGAGTTCTCGGCACCTCGCGCATCGACCTCCACGTCCCCTCCGGGGTCACCGGCACCACGCGGTTCTACGGGTCCGCCGACGACCTCGACCGGGACGTCGTCGACGCCCGTGTGTGGGGCGGCGTCCACTCCCGCACGGCGGACGTGGCCGGCTGCCGGGCCGGCGCCCACGTGGCCGCCTGGGCGCTGGACCACTACTTCCAGCCGGTCGCCGAGAACGGTACCCAGCCGTCCCCGCCGACACGACCGGCTCGGCAGGACAGGCCCGCCGAGCCGAAGTGCGGCGACGGCATCGGCTGAACCGCCGGTCCCGGGGCGGTAGGCCTGGTGGACGGTGACGGTGGGGCCCGTGTGGCGGGCACGGATGCGGGAGCCGGGTACTTGTTCGACCGACCGGCCGTTCATGTGCCCGGGGTCGGGGGGGTTCGGTTCGAACACCACCGAATATCGCCCGTGCCCCTTGGCTCTGCCCGCCCCGTGCCCAACACTGAGCCGATGACGCAGCGTGTGGAGCTCGCGACCGTGATGGACCGGCTGGCCGTGGACGAGATGGTCACCGAGTACGCGGCGGCCGTCGACGACGGGGACTGGACGGCGTACCGGAGGCTGTTCGCGGCGGAGGGGCGGGCCGACTACCGCTCCGCCGGCGGGATCGAGGGCGATGCCGGGCAGGTGGCCGGGTGGCTCGCGGAGAACCTGACGCTCTTCTCGATGCGGCAGCATCTGATCGTCAACCGCCGGGTGCGGTTCGGGATCCTGGACCACGACACCGGCGACACCGCCCATCTGCGGGCCGACTACGTCAACCCCATGCGCTTCGCGGGCGGCGACGGCGCCTCCACCGCCCCGGACTTCGTGTGCGGCGGCCGCTACTCCTTCGCGTTCCTGCGCACCGGGGACGGCTGGCGGCTGCGCCAGGTGGTCGTCGAGGAGAGGTGGCGCAGGCTGCCCGACCCCCGCATGCTCGCCGTCCCCGACTGAGCCCGCTCCCATGCCCTCTGTCGGAGGTCCCGCCCGGTCCCGCACACTGGAAGGACCCGCGGGCAGGAGGCGATGGATGAGGACCGTCGAGCGCTGGCTCACCTCCCCGTGGCGGCGTTCCTGCGTCGGGGCGCTGGCGGGCGCCCTGCCGGTGCTGGCCTTCCCGGCGCCGTCGCTGTGGTGGTTCGCCTATGTCGCGCTGGTCCCCTGGCTGCTGCTGGCGCGCTCGGCGCCGACCGGGCGGCGGGCGGCGTACGACGGCTGGTGCGGCGGGTTCGGCTTCATGGTCGCCGTGCACCACTGGCTGCTGCCGAGCCTGCACGTCTTCATCTTCCTGATCGCCGGAGTGCTGAGCGTTCTCTGGGCACCCTGGGGCTGGGTGACCCGCCGGCTGCTGGGCGAGGTGCCGTCGCCGGGGCGGGCCGCGGTCGCGGTGCTGGTGCTGCCGTCGGGCTGGCTGATGGTGGAGCTGGCGCGGTCCTGGCAGGGGCTCGGCGGGCCGTGGGGCATGCTCGGCGCGACCCAGTGGCAGGTGACGCCGGCGCTGCGGCTGGCCTCGGTCGGCGGGGTGTGGCTGCTGAGCTTCCTGGTGGTGGCCGTCAACGTCGCGGTCACCGTGCTCATATCCGTGCGGGAGGCACGCGTGCCCGCGGTGGCCTCGCTGGTGGCCACGGCCGCCGCGACCTCCGCGGCCTGGGTGTGGTCGCCGCGCCCGGACGTCGACGGCCACGTCCGCATCGCCGTCGTACAGCCCGGCGTCGTCGACGGCACCGAAAGCGGCGACCGGCGGTTCGACAGGGAGGAGCAGCTGACCCGGCAGCTGGCCGGGCAGCATCCGGACCTGATCGTCTGGGGCGAGAGCAGCGTCGGGTACGACCTCGGCGACCGGCCCGATCTCGCCCGGCGGATCGCCGCCCTCTCCCGGGAGACCGACGCGGACATCCTGGTCAACGTCGACGCCCGGCGCTCCGACCTGCCCGGCATCTACAAGAGCTCCATCCTGGTGGGCGCCGACGGCCCGACCGACGAGCGGTACGACAAGATGCGCCTGGTCCCGTTCGGCGAGTACATACCGGCCCGCTCCCTGCTCGGCTGGGCCACCTCGGTCGGCAAGGCGGCCGGCGAGGACCGGCGGCGCGGCACCGAGCAGGTGGTGATGAACGTCGGCCACGGGCTGCGGGTCGGCCCGATGATCTGCTTCGAGACCGCGTTCCCCGACATGAGCCGGCATCTCGCCCAGGACGGCGCACAGGTGCTGATCGGCCAGTCGTCGACCTCTACCTTCCAGGACAGCTGGGCCCCCGAGCAGCACGCCTCACTGGCCGCGCTCCGGGCCGCCGAGACCGGCCGCACGATGGTCCACGCCACGCTCACCGGGGTCTCCGCCGTGTACGGGCCGGGCGGCGAGCGCATCGGCCCCTGGCTCGGCACCGACGCGAGCACCGCCCGGGTCTACGAGGTGCCGATCGCCCGCGGTGTCACCCCGTTCGTGCGGTACGGCGACTGGCCGGTCGACGGCGCGCTGCTGGTGCTGGCCGCCTACTGCCTGGCCGAGGGGCTGCGGACGGTCAGGCTGCGCCGGGGTGCCGCAGAACCTCTCGTACCACCTGCTCGCACAGCTCATGAGTCGCCAGTGCGTCCCGGGCGCTGAGCACCTTCCCGGCGCGGACGGCGTCGAGGAAGGCGAGGACGGCCTGTTCGATGCCGCGCTGCCGGGCGACCGGCACCCAGTCGCCGCGCCGCCGGACCGTCGGCTGCCCCTTGTGGTCGATCACCTCGGCGAGGTTGAGGACCTGGCGCTTGGTGTCCTGTCCGGAGACCTCCAGGATCTCCTCGGCCGAGCCGCTGAGCCGGTTCATCACGCCGAGCGCAGTGAAGCCGTCCCCGGCGAGCTGAAGGACGACATGGTGCAGCAGGCCGCCGACGACCCGGGCGCGGACGGTCACGTCCTCGACCGGGCCGGGGGCGAGGAAGCGCAGGGTGTCGACGACGTGGATGAAGTCGTCGAGGATCATCGTGCGGGGTTCCTCGGGCAGCCCGATGCGGTTCTTCTGCATCAGGATCAGCTCGCGCGGGTGGTCGGCGCACTGCACGTAGCCGGGGGCGTGGCGCCGGTTGAAGCCGACGGACAGCGACACGTTCCGCTCCTCGGCGAGCGTCACGAGTCGCTCGGAGTCGTCGAGCCGGTAGGCGAGGGGCTTGTCCACGTACGTCGGTACGCCCGCCTCCAGCAGCCGGGTGACGATCTCGGGGTGGGCGACGGTGGCCGCGTGCACGAAGGCGGCGTCGAGATCCTGGGCGAGCAGGTCGTCGAGGGTCGCGTGCCGGTGGCCGGCGGGCAGGCGGAGGCTGTCGGCGACCCGGGCGAGGGTGGCCGGGGTGCGGGTCTGCAGGTGGAGTTCGAGCCCCGGCTGCGTGGCCAGCACCGGCAGGTACGCCTTCTGCGCGATGTCGCCGAGTCCGATGCAGCCGACCTTCACTGACGCTCCCCTAGCGGTTGCCTGTGCGTGCCTGAGCGGAAGCATACGGGCCGATAATCCGTGGTGGGATCGGCCGGCGTGGGCCAGGATGCCGGGCATGACGACCGAACGCCGTATGCCCGCCGTCGACGCCGGCGAACGCTCCATGCTGGAGGGCTGGTTGGAATTCCACCGGCAGACCCTCGCGATGAAGTGCGAAGGGCTGACCGACGCCCAGCTCAGGACCGCCGCGGTGGAGCCGTCCGCGCTGTCCCTGATGGGGCTGGTGCGGCACATGGCCGACGTGGAGCGGTCCTGGTACCGCAGAGTCCTCGCCGCGGAGGAGGCGCCGCCGCTGTACTTCAGCGACGAGGACCCTGACGGCGAGTTCCACCTCACCGAGGCGGACACCTGGCAGGAGGCGTACGCGACCTGGCAGGCCGAGATCGAGGCCGCCCGGCAGGCCGCGGCCGGCTTCGGTCTGGACGACCTCTCCAAGGGCCGCCACCGCCGCACCGGCAAGCAGATCAGCCTGCGCTGGATCCACACCCACATGATCGAGGAGTACGCCCGGCACAACGGCCACGCCGACCTGATCCGGGAGCGGATCGACGGCACGACCGGCGACTGACGTCAGCCTCGCACCCGCCCGCCCCTCGTACGGGGCGCGAGATCACCCGTGCGGGGCACCAAAGTGTTGTCGACGGTGTCAACCTCCGCGCCGAACCAGCAGAGTTGCGCGGGTGCATCGAACGACGACGACCGCAGCGCTCCTGGTCACCGTGACCGTCTCGGCCCTCTCCGGCTGTGTGACGGTCCAGCGCCCTGCGGCGCCCGGCCCGCCTCCGGGTACGGCGCCCTCGCTGCCGTCGGTGCCCCGCCCGGACGGCAGCACCGAGCCGAGGGTGGTGCAGGCGCCGGCCAAGGAGGCCCTGGAGATGGTCGGCCCGTCCCGTCCGGCCCACCGGTCCGCACCGGCCGCCTCCCGCGCCCCCGCGCCTCCTCCGGCGGCCCACCAGCGGCCCCCGGCGGCCCCGCGCGCCGCCACCCCGCACCCCCGCACCGCACACCGGTCACACCGCTCGGAGGCCGACGTCCCCGACCTCTCCCGCTCCGTCCCGAAGGCCCCGGACGTGTGCGCCCTCGGCAAGCAGTACGGCGGCTGGACCGCGGACAGCCCGCAGGCCCGGATCTGCGAGCAGACGTACGGGCGGTGAGACGCCGGCCGGGGACGGACCGGGTGCCTGGGCGGCCCGGGCCCTACTTCGGCCGCTGCCGCGGCGGGCCCCAGGACTCGCCGCCCGGACCGCCGTCGTCGCCGAGTCGCAGCTCCAGGCGGGTGATCGCGGCCCGGACCCCGTCGCCGTACCCGTCGTCGCCGAGTGCGGCGGCCGCGCCGCGGGCCCGGTGCAGGTGGCTGCGGGCGGCCTCGGTACGGCCGAGCTTCACGTAGTCGGCGGCGAGGTTCAGATGCAGGGAGGGGTAGAAGCCGCGCAGCCCCACGGCTCCCTCCGCCTCGTCAGCCGCCGACAACGCCCTCAGATCCCAGGCGAGTTCGTCGGACGGGTCGTCCTGGGTGTCGGCCAGGTAGTGGGCCAGGGTGCAGCGGTGCAGCGGCTGGCCGTGCTCGCCGATCTCCGTCCACAGGTCGAGCAGGCGCCGGCGGGCCTCCTCGCGGTCCCCGGCGTGGTGCAACATCACGACCTGCCCGATCCGCGTGAGCACGGCATCGGGCGCCGTACGCTCCTGTCGCTCCGCCACGGGGCCCTCCGGGCTGTAAGCCGTTGTGTGCTGCCGACGCTAGACGGCGCCGCCTGTTTTCATCGTCAGGCGGCGCCGTGGGACCGCGGGCCGGCGGTGGACCGCGGGCCGGCGGGGGCTGGTCGCGCCCACGCGGCGGAGCCGCACATCGGCACAGCCCCGCGCCCCTAGGGCGTGTTTGAGATGTTGATCTTCACTGTGAAACGATCTTCGGATGGCTCGCGGTGATCTGACAGACAAGCAATGGGTGTGCCTGGAGGCGGTGTTGCCTGAGTTGCCGGTGATGGGGCGT
>NZ_JAGXJL010000170.1:0-894 GCF_019091475.1 Streptomyces sp. GbtcB6
TATACAGATGGCAAATGACATTCTAAATGTTGTTCCATCTAAAGTAGTCCCTAAGACACCCGTCGAACTTTGGAATGGTCGAACACCTAGTTTACTGTTGGGTTTTATGCCCTAAATAAAACTCATTTCAATATAATCAGATTTACTTATTAATATAGATCAGAAATAACATTTAATGTTGCATGGTTCACATGATTTACTTCATGATTATGTGTACATAATGTTTAAATTCATCTGAAACCCTTTTCACATACTTGATCCTGTTTATTGTGCTGTCAACACATTGGAAAGTAAACATGACTATGTGAATAAAGTTTCCTAGATTTATCAGACATAGGGTTTTACTGATATGATAATCTACAACAGAGTTTACTTGCATTTGGAGAAGTGCTATGTTCTTTCCAGAGCATTGGTTAAAGTAAAGCTCAGGTTGGATGCATGGAGTATGCATCGGAAGGGACCGATATTGAACTTTGACTTAGATTTATTAAACTTACCGTAATATCTATTCAAGTCAATATCGCCTAGTTGATCCTAGATCAAATGATCTTAATCCTGTTATGATTAGGCTCAATCTCAAGAGGCTATTCGTGTTCTTTGATTTGTTAGTTAAGCCTACTTTTAGGTCAGGGTGATACGTACATTTTGGGAACACGGTAGTGCAATTGAGTGGGAGCGCTATCATAAACATGGAATCTATAGCTTCTATCTGGCGAATAGCAAGCAAAGGATGATCTCCTTCGAGCTTGACCAAACGAACATAAATGGTGGAGTACTCATTTCACATAAGGTGAAATATCATTTATACGGGGTCAAGTGTTTTAAGGATTAAATACATTGTAGGGTGTAACAGTAATCTAATCCCTTTACACGTCTCCTCCGGCCAGCCCCGCC
>NZ_JAGXJL010000171.1:0-874 GCF_019091475.1 Streptomyces sp. GbtcB6
CCTGCCCCGGCCCCGCGCGGGCCGGCGGGGCGGCCCAACGCCCCCCGGCGCCCCACCCGGCCCGCGGGGACCGCCGGGCCGACCGCCAAAGCCGGGCCGCCCGCCGCCGCCCCCGCCACCGGGACCGCCGCCGAGCCCGCCGCCACCGCCGCCGGGGGCACCGCCGGGACGACCGGCGAAGCCGCCGCCACCGCCCGGACGCGCGCCGCCACCGCCGCCGCCGGGACGACCGGCGAAGCCGCCGCCGCCACCGGGACGACCGGCGCCGCCGCCGGGACGACCCGCACCGCCGGGACCGCGACCGCCGCCACCGGGGCCGGGACGCGGGCCGGCAGCGGGACGCTGCGGCATCATGCCGGGGTTCGGACGCGGACCCGCGGAACCGCCGCCGGGACGCGGACCGCCCTGCGGGCGGGGCATGCCGGACGGGCTCGGACGGGAACCGCCGGGAGCCTGCGGACGCGGACCGCCGCCCTGGGCGCCGGGCGCCTGCGGACGGGGACCGGCGCCGGGGGCACCGGGGCCACCCGGGCGCGGACCGCCCTGCGGGCGCGGGGCCTGCGGGCGGGCCATGCCGGTGGAGCCACCGGACGTGAAGGGGTTGTTGCCCGGACGCGGACCGGCCGGACGGGCACCGCCCGGACGGGGGGCGCGCTCACCGGGACGCTGGCCGCCGCCCTGGCCCGGACGGGCCTGGCCCTGGCCGGGGGCGGGACGACCGCCGGGGCGCGGGGCGCCCTGACCCGGACGGGGACCGCCGCCCTGCGGACGCTGGCCCTGCGCTGCGGCCGGGCTCGGCGCCGCGGCGGCCGGAGGGGCCGGGGGGGCCGGTGGTCTTTTCACGGCCCGGGCCCGGCGGGCCACGGCCGGTCGG
>NZ_JAGXJL010000172.1:0-850 GCF_019091475.1 Streptomyces sp. GbtcB6
CTCCAGCACGCCCTGATGTCCAAGGTCGCCGACGAGGCGCTGCGCGACGCCGGGTACGACCGGACCGTGCCGCCGGGGGCGAAGGCGCCGCAGGCGCGCCGGACCGCGGTCGTGGTGGCGATGGTGGCGGCACTGACCGTGCTGCCCGCCCTGCTCGCCGTCCTCGGCCCCCGGGTCGAGGCACTTTCGGTGCGGCGGCTGTTCCGTCGCCCACCGCCGGCTCTCCCACAGGACGAGGTCGCGCACGGGGTCTGGTACCGCCTCGCGCACAGCATCATGCGCCATGGGAACGCTCAACCTGGCCGCCCTCAACCTGGCCAACTGTCTCGGCGCGATCGGCGGCGCGGTCGCCCTCGACGCCGGCTGGGGGACCCTGTCCACCGTGTGGGCCGGCTTCGTCCTCACCACCGCGGGTCTGCTCCTGTACGTCACGACCGTCGCCCGGGTGAAGCCGGCGCCCGTTCCGGCTCGCGCCTGAACAGCCCGACTCGACCAGCACTCCAGCAAGAGACCCTTGTGGTCCGGTGTGACGGAGGAATCACGTGAACGACGGTGCGGCACCGCGCGGGCCTGTCCTGGACAACGAACAGTTCCACCGGCTCGCCGAGTACGGTGAGGCGGAGCACGCCGAACCCGGCCGGGACCTGTACACGTCCGGCGACGACACCTACGACTTCTTCCTGCTCCGGTCGGCGACCGTGGACATCGTCCGGGACGCGACGGCGATCGAGCCGGAGCGTCTGATCTACCAGGGCGGCCCCGGAGACTTCCTCGGAGGGCTCAGCCTGCTGTCCGGTCCGCACGCCTATCTGACCGCCCGGGTGGCGTCCGCCGCGAGCCGGGTCGGCGC
>NZ_JAGXJL010000173.1:0-833 GCF_019091475.1 Streptomyces sp. GbtcB6
CGAGCTGCCCGCGGGCGACGCGGACGGACCGGAGACCCTCGCCGTTGCGCGGGAGACGATCGAGCTGGCGTATCTGGTCGCAGTCCAGCACCTCGCGCCGCGCCCGCGGGCAGTGCTGATCCTGCGGGACGTGCTCGGCTGGCCGGCGAAGGACGTCGCGGAGCTCCTCGGGGACTCCGTCAACTCCGTGAACAGCGCGCTGCAGCGGGCCCGCGCCGGCATGCGGGAGCACCTGCCCGCAGAGCGGCAGGACTGGACCGGCGGCGAACAGGACGCCGGGACACGCGAGCTGGTGCGCCGCTTCACCGAAGCCAGCGTCGCGACCGACGTCGGCAAGATCGCGGCCATGCTGCGGGACGACGTCCGGTGCTCGATGCCGCCCACACCGGGCCTGAACGTCGGCCGCGACGCAGTGGTGAACGACTGGGTCGAGGACGGCTTCGAGGGCATGACGGGCCTGCGCGCCGTCCACACCTCCGTGAACCGGCAGCCCGCCATTGCCTTCTACCTCTGGCGGGACCGGGAGGGCGCGTACCTGCCGCTGACGATCGACGTCCTGCGCGTCACCGGCGGGGCGATCACCGAGATCGTCATCTTCCACGACGACCAGTTCCCGCGGCTCGGGCTGCCCGAGCGCCTGCCGGCGGACGGCACGGAATAGTCCCGGTGTGGACGCTCACACTGCGCGGCGGCGCGCGTGTCGCGGTGGTCGCGGCGGAGTGGCACGACGCGTTCGGCGTCGTCACCCGCGGGCGGCTGCAGCTGGAGCTGCACGACGGCGAGCCCGGGCCGGACCTCGGACGCGACGCCGGGTTCTGGCTCCGCGGCACCGG
>NZ_JAGXJL010000174.1:0-824 GCF_019091475.1 Streptomyces sp. GbtcB6
CTCAATGAGGAAAAGAAAGAGAGTGGATTCGGCCAAAGATAGGGAGAGAGAAGGCTCAGGTTTTTCTCTGAAGGAAAAATAGAAAATTTAAGTGTAATTTTCCTGAAGCCTTCACTATCTATTTATAGCATTCCACTAGGGTTAGGTTTGAATTATTTGGCATTAAAATAATGAAAATATCAGTTTAAATTACCTACAAAAGTGGTCGGCCCTACTTAGTGGATTTGGGCCTCACTTTTTGCAATTTTGCAGTTTTACCTTTTCTGCATCTGATTTTCTCAAAAACGCCAATTTTCTAATTCAACCATTTAAATGCCAATTCTAACTATTTAATAACTATAAATAATTATTAAATAATATTGTCATTTATCATATTTATTAATTGAACCATACAAAGTATCATAATTAACAAATATGCCCCTATAAACTCTTTCTTTACAATTTCGCCCTTACTTAGTGAAAAATTCACAAATAGACATAGTCTAATTTGAGAATTATAATTGATTAATCAAAACCAATTATATGAGTCTTACAAGCAATATTATCTCAACTAGTGGGGGGACCATGGGTCTATATAACCGAGCTTCCAATAAGTAGATCAAGAATTTAGCACTAAAATTCACTAACTTATTAATTCTTCGTTGAATCCACGCATAGAACTTAGAATTGCACTCTCAGTATATAGAATGCTCTATATGTTCCACCATATAGACACATCATTAGTTATCCATTGTTATAATCCTAATGTGATCAATGATCCTCTATATGAATGATCTACACTGTAAAGGGATTAAATTACCGTTACACCCTACAATGTATTTATT
>NZ_JAGXJL010000175.1:0-817 GCF_019091475.1 Streptomyces sp. GbtcB6
GGACCGAGGGCGTCGACGGTGCCGGCGGCCTCGAAGCCGAGAACGGCGGGGTCGGGCAGCGGGAAGACCTCTCGGAGCTCGCCGCGCCGGATCTTCAGGTCGGTCGGGCCGACTCCCGCCGCGTGTACGCGCATCCTGATCTGGCCGGGCCCGGGTGCGGGCAGGGCGACTTCCGACCACACGAGCGTCTCGGGCGATCCGTATCCGGTGAGCACTGCTGCGTACGGCATCGGTACCTCCTGCTCCTGGCGGTCCGCGCGAGATGATGTGGGGGCGGCACGCCTCGACGGTGGTGCTGGACAGAAAGCATAGGTGATATGTCACGCAATGCCAACGGCGGTGCGCCGGTGCCCGAGGGCGGGTGGCTCGACGGCGAACAGCAACGAGCCTGGCTGGCGTACATCCGGGTTCAGCTGCGGCTGACCTACGAGATGAATCGCCAGCTGCAGTCCGACAGCGATCTGTCCCTGCCGGATTACGACGTCCTGACGGCCCTGAGCGTCGCCGACGGGGGCCCGATGCCGATCACGGTGCTGGCCGCGCAGATCGGCTGGGAGCGCAGCCGGGTCTCGCACCACGTGCGGCGGATGGCCAAGCGGGAACTGGTGAGCTGCAGCCTGTCTGCGAACGACCGGCGCGTGACCGAGGTGAGTCTGACCCAACACGGCCGGAAGGTGCTCGGGGCCGCGGCTCTGGGACACGTGGAACTCGTGCGTCGCCTGTTCTTCGACGGCTTGCCGCGCGAGCTTGTCGGGCCGCTCAGCCAGGCGCTGGAGAGCGTCTACGCGAACATAATCGCGCAGGGCACGCTGCCGCC
>NZ_JAGXJL010000176.1:0-769 GCF_019091475.1 Streptomyces sp. GbtcB6
GTCATTCCTACTTGCTATGTGCTTCATAATTTCTGAATTGTGTATGAATTTGTATTGAACCATGTTATTTTCTGTTATTAAATTGTAGTTTAATTTTGAATCTTCATTGTTGGTCTAACTTGATTTGTTTTTCTAATGAGATAAAACCCTAATGGATTTTCACCATTAGACTAACATAATAGTGTTAGATCTCGAAAGATAAATATTGTATATGCGACATCTAGCTGTTCATCAATTGATGACACCTTAGACTAGTATTTTTACGATATGAAACAAGAAGATTGTATAAATAAGATTACTTTGACATTCGCTAATCGAAGCATCGTTGGATTCTTATTTATAAACGAAATTATCCTAAGTCCTCTTAGCTTATTCATTTCGAATTAGCTCAATAACATATCATTTGATGAATGGTCTATAAATCATTTCATGTCATTCTATATTTTCTCTTAAGAAATTAAATGACGCATATGATTATAATCCCGAAATTCTATTCCCAATTGATATAAATCTTCAATCTTAGAAATCTCCTACTTGTATGGGCAAATCAGACTTAGAGTTAAATTAGTAGTGGTGGTCCAAGAAAGAATTACTCATTATATTTGGTCTAAATTTAAGTCTTTGACTTTAATTTTAGATTCCAAACAGAAATTTTCTTATATTTCTAATTCCAGATACAATACAGTTACACTTTCTCAAGTGTTTAATATCCATCTTCTATTAATGGATTAAAACTGTATGAAATATGAGTTAGGTATTCTGTGACCAG
>NZ_JAGXJL010000177.1:0-753 GCF_019091475.1 Streptomyces sp. GbtcB6
GAGAGAGAAGGTCAACTATAGAGAGAAAGTGGAAGGCTCAGTTTTCTGAAAGACAATCTCTTGAATTACTGAATAACTCTTATTTTAGTGTGAGCCATCACTTTCTATTTATAGGCAACTACTAGGTTTAGGTTAGTAATTATTTGGCATTAAAATAATGTAAATATCAATTTCACAAACCATCCTAAGTGGCCGGCCATAGGTGTTAATGGGCCTCACTTGGTTTTTGCAGTTTTCACAAATTTTATTTCTATTTTCTCAAAAATGCCAATTTTCTAATTCTAACCTTTTAAATGCCAAAAATAATTATTTAATAACTAAAATAGATTATTAAATAATATTTTCATTTAATATATAATTATTAATTAGACATACAAAGTCTCTTAATTAATAATTAAACCTAGAAACCCATTTCTTTACGATTTCATCCTTAAACTGTGTGAATTCATAAAGTAGACATAGTCTAACTTTTAGAATTATAATTGATTAATTAAAATCAATTAACTGAGTCTTACAAGCAGTATGGTCTCAACTAGTATGGGGACCATGGGTCTATATAACCGTGCTTCCAATAAGTCGAACCGAATTTACCAAGTAAATTCCCTAACTTATTAATTCCTCATTGAATCCACACTTAGAACTTGGAATTGCACTCTCAGTCATATAGAAACGCTCTATATGTTCCACGATATAGACTCTGATCCCGGCCTTCGCCCAGACGCTCGTGTTCGACTGGGAGTCGAGCTTCACGGT
>NZ_JAGXJL010000178.1:0-749 GCF_019091475.1 Streptomyces sp. GbtcB6
ACACGTCGGGTTCGACGGGGCGGCCGAAGGGTGTGGTGGTGTCGCATGTGGGGTTGGTGAATTTGGCGTTGGCGCAGGTGGAGCGGTTTGGGGTGTATGTGGGGGCGCGGGTGTTGCAGTTTGCGTCGTTGAGTTTTGATGCGGCGGTGTCGGAGTTGTGCATGGTGTTGGGGTCGGGTGGGGTGTTGGTGGTGGCGGGGGTGGGTGGTTTGCCGCCGGTGGTGTCGTTGGGTGAGGCGTTGGTGCGGTCGGGGGCGACGCATGTGACGGTTCCTCCGGGTGTGTTGGCGGTGGAGGAGGGGTTGTTGGAGGGGTTGGAGTCGTTGGTGGTGGCGGGTGAGGTGTGTCCGGTGGGGTTGGTGGAGCGGTGGTCGGTGGGTCGGCGGATGGTGAATGCGTATGGGCCGACTGAGGTGACGGTGTGTGCGGCGATGAGTGGTGTGTTGGGTGTGGGGGTGGTGGGGAGTGTTCCGATTGGGCGTCCGGTGCGTAATGCGGGGGCGTTTGTGTTGGATGGGTTTTTGCGGCCGGTGGGTGTGGGTGTGGTGGGTGAGTTGTATGTGTCGGGTGTGGGGTTGGCGCGGGGGTATGCGAATCGGTCTGGGTTGACGGCGGAGCGGTTTGTGGCGTGTCCGTTTGGTGAGGGTGGGCGGATGTATCGGACGGGGGATTTGGTGCGGTGGCGGGTGGATGGGCAGTTGGAGTTTGTGGGGCGTGCGGATGAGCAGGTGAAGATCCGTGGGTTCCGG
>NZ_JAGXJL010000179.1:0-727 GCF_019091475.1 Streptomyces sp. GbtcB6
CCTGTTCGGCCGCAAGGTGGTCTTCCAGGTCTCGGCGATCGTCTTCATCACCGGCTCGTTCCTGTGCGGTCTGATTGTGATCATATGAATCAAAAGTTTTGGTCCCTGTTTCATCAGTGTTATTGGATTTACACTAATGTGATAATCAGCGATGATGTGTACTTACACTTGGAGTAAGTGTTATGTTCTTTCCAGGACATTAGTAAAGTATACTAGTTTCGAATGTATGGAGTATACATTGGACTGGACCGATATTGCAACTAAGTTAAGATATTACAAACTTACCGTTATACATATCTTTCCAAGTCAATATCAGTAGTTGATCTTAAGATTAAAAGAATCTAAATCCTGATATGCTTAGGCTCAACTCAGGAGTACTATTCATGTTCTTTGATTTATTAGTTAAGCCTACTTTTGGGTCAGGGTGATACGTACATTTTGGGAACATGATAGTATAATTGAGTGGGAGCGCTAACATAAATATGGAATCTATAACTTCTATAGGAATTTATAAGTTAAACGATGATATCCTTCGAGCTTGGCTAAACAGAGATAAATGGTGGAGATCTCATTTCACTTTGCTGAAATATCATTTATACGGAGCTAAGTGTTTTAAGGATAAAATACATTGAAGGTGTAACGGTAATTTAGTGCCTATTCAATGTAGATCATCTATTAGAGGGTCATTGATCAAATTAGGATTATAACAATGGATAACTAATGATGT